>CBCXVS010000029.1:0-38255 GCA_965178525.1 uncultured bacterium
CTTTGAGGATGATTCGGTGGGCATCTGGGCTGGGCTAGGGAACCTGATCTTATGCTATTGAGGAACAACTCTATTTTTTACCCTATTAAAGGCATCATACGTATAGGTAGTTTTTCCTGTCAGGCTGTCCGTCATTGTCAGGCGATTACCCTTGAGGTCATATGTGTAGTCGATGATTACCTCTGGTTGGGTAGGAGAGCCGGTTGTTGTGTACGCGATCACATAGGGGGTAGAGAGAGCCGGTATTCAGTAGAGCCAGACGAGGTGGGGCTGACGTCCGTGGAAAAAGCTGGTGAGTGCCTCGACTAAAATCGGATAGGTCGATTGGCCCAGTTGACGGCAGGTGTGACGAAGCGACAAGCTCCGTTCTACCCAGCGGTTGCCTTTGTCACTCTCGGTGCCGCCCGAGCGGTTTCGCCAAAGCACCGCAAAGCGCAAAGCGCGCTCCGCCCGGTTGTTGGTGGCTTCCACTGCCGATTCGCTCAGAAATAGCCACAGCGAGGCCATCTCTCGCTGCAACCGCCGAGCCAGGCGACCCGCATCGTCTTTTCGCTCGTGATAGCGATCGATGAGGCTGCAAAACCGAGCATACCAGGCCCGCCACTCACCGCCGCTGGGCGGCGACTTGGCCATGTGACACAAGCGCTGGAGTTCGCCAAGCGCCCACCTCCCACAGGCGGCGAGGTCAGCATCCCGTTGGGTCGAAAGCCCCCGGGCCGTGCGGATCAAATGGGCCAGGCAAGTTTGACGACGGTTGACCCAATCTTGATGCTCCCCGTAGCCCTCACTTCGTCGATGAGCTCGAAAAACGCCGCTTTGCAACGGTTGGGGTGAAGGAGAAACCGTGACACCGTATCGGTCGTCATGGTCCACAGCCAGTTCAGGGCATTTTGGCAGTACCACGGCGTTTCGTCGATATAGCCCACCGGGGCGTGGCGAGCCAGAGCCGCGATGCCTCATCATGGGGCAACAGCGCCTGCGAGGTCCGGTCGATCACCTTTTGAATCGCCCCCAGGCTGATGGGGACCCGCAACACCGAGTGACAAAAGTCTTGCACCAAGCGCCTTGAGGCGCCCTGAATCCCGGCCATCTCAGCGATCAACGCACTCAAGCGCGGTCCATAACCGCAGGCATGAGCGGGGGGAACCGCGGCGCTCAGCAACTGCCCGCAACCCAAACAGGTCGATTGGTGCAAGATGAAATGGGTTACGTCAACCTGAATCGGCGGAAGTTCCAGCACCTGATGAGTGCGGTACGGCGTTGGAGCCGACACCAACGCGTGGCCACACCAACAAGACGGCGGCAGCATCACCTGGACGTCGGTCGGCTCAAGCAGCTTGGGGCTCGTACTCGGGTGCCCCTTTTGCCCGCCTCGTTTGCCCGAGGATGTCCGCAGCTTGCGCTTTTTAAATGGGGAATCCGATGAGGGCGGCTTACTCGACGTCGATGACGTCTGGTCCAAGCGACCTTGAAGCTGGTCCACCTGCTGCGGCATCTGCTGAAGCTGGGTCTCCAGCAGATGCCGCTTCGTATCTTGCGCCACCAGATGAGCTTGGACGGCACTCGGGGTCTGATCCCAGTCCGCTTGGGAACAGGAAATCCGCCCGATCAGATTGTCGATGGGAATCGACGCCGTCATCATCCCGACCTATCCTGGTGAAAAAAGTTGTCATGCTCCCGTCATCTTCAAGCCAATCCAGAACTGAAGTCAAGGGGAAAATGACGGTTCACCAGAACTCGTCAGGGGATGTGATCGGGTACTGCGCTTTCATTCCTTCTTACACTTTGGCTCCTGACAGGATGCCTACCTGCTCCTCCCTGCCCACACATGCGTTGCGAGACGCTTGCCATCTATTGCCATCTAAGCGTAGATTGGCTTTGATGTCCTCATGACACGTCTGCCTGAACTCCAATGTTAGGTTCGAGAGTTCAATATGTCAGTTTCGGCCAGGTATGTTACACAGTCTATGTTCGTGATTTGACTGGACAAGTTGTGGAGATTTTAGCAGCTCTCTGCGGCGCCGGGCACGCGTCGGGGTGGAGACCGTCGTGACGAACAACCTGAGGCTGGCTGTACATTGCGGTATCCGCTATGCTGCGATCACTGCCGCTTCGGTGAGATGATAGCAGCCGTGCCCGCACACGACGCTATTTCGGGCAGCAAGGAAGTCGAGAGCTCGAAAATGGCACAGCTGGGCTCTAGATTGGGTCGTGGGGTCTCGCTTGCATATGCTATATTTCTGTGAGATACGCAACATAATTTTTATTCTATTGACGGCACCCGCCACAGTGCATGCATAAGGAATCACCTATGGCCTGGATGACAGAGCCGCAAGCCTGGATTGCCCTACTGACCTTGACGGTGCTGGAAATCGTCCTGGGGGTCGATAATATTATTTTTATTTCAATTCTTGTCGGCCGTTTGCCCCCTGGGCAACGGGATCGCGCCAGAACCATTGGCTTGGCCCTCGCCATGATTTCCCGCATCATCCTTTTGTTTTCGATCACGTGGGTTATGCGCTTAACCGAGCCGCTGTTTACCCTCTTCGGCTCAGAGATTTCCGGCCGCGATCTGATTCTACTTTGTGGCGGTCTCTTTCTGCTGGGGAAAAGCACCCATGAAATTCATCACAGCCTGGAAGGACATGAGGAAACGTCGCAGCAGCAGCAGACGGCAAGTTTTGCCGGCATCCTGGTGCAAATCACGATGCTTGATATTGTGTTTTCTCTCGATTCCGTCATTACCGCTGTCGGGCTCGCCAAGGACGTGTCCGTCATGGTCATAGCCGTCGTCATTTCTGTCGGCGTTATGATGCTCTCTGCCCGTTCGCTTGGCGCGTTTGTGGACCGGCATCCGACTGTGAAAATGCTCGCGCTGAGTTTTCTGATTCTCGTCGGGGTGTCCTTGTTGGGTGAGGGATTAGAACTCCATATTCCGAAGGGCTATATCTACTTTGCCATGGCCTTTTCCGTTGGCGTGGAAATCCTGAATCTCAGAGTCCGGGCCATGCGGGCCCGTCCCGTCCCCGTCCGTCTGCATAAGGCGCTACGAGACGACGAAGGTTCGGAGGGGACAGCAGATTAACAGGTGAACGCAACGCCTCTTTGCAGGGGCCGCCATTCGCCAGAGAGGACTTAGGGTTTTATGCCGACGAAATTTCTCCTGATTTCTTCTTTCCCTGCTTCAAATTGTTCCGCATAATAGCGGTGGACTTTCTGGGGATCGAACGTCAAGAGCGTATTCCCGGATTCGAAGTGTTGGATAAACACCCGGCCCACAGCATAGGTAGAAGCCGCGCCGAATACAGACGTACTGATCAGGCCTGCGGCCAGTCCGATTACTGGGATGCCACGCGCCAATCGGACAACATTGGCGGACAGGGATACCGAGAGCCCTCCGCCCAACAAGGAGGCGAGCACGGGTTTTCCGACATCGCTGGAAAACTCAACCTCATAAAGATTGGCAAGCCGGTATAGCATGGCGAGTTGAATGCCCGATAAGAGGGCGACATCGGCGAACGGAAGCGGCACGATGCCCACGCCTAGGGAACCCAGCGCGTACTGCTTGACCATGTGTTGCGCCCTGGTCGTTTTGTCTTCGCTCTCTGCCACGTGCAGCCTTTCAGTCTCGCGTTTTAGTCAAAAAACTTCCAATCTTCTATATAACTCCCAACAATAAACTTCGGATAGCCGGGATCCGTACGACATAGGACGATATCATAACGAATATTCTGATCTCCTCTGAAAAAGTAAACTTTGCCACTCCCCCAATAGAGGGCCGCGTCAATTCGATCAAACGTCACACCCGCCCAACGCTTGCTGATCGGTTCCGGATAGCCCGCCTCGACATGGTTGGTGGACATATTGTAACGACTATACTGATTTCCCGTGAAAAAATACACGGTATCATGCCCAATATTCAACGCCGCATCAATTTTTTCAAACGTCACACCTGGCCATTCTTCCGCAACGGGCTTTGGATAACCTGCATCAACCTCATTGGTCTCAATATCCAGGCGAACACACTTATCTCTGCGGAAGAAAAAAAGCTTTTGGTGCAGATCTTCCTTCTGTGCTGAGATCAAACGATCTCCCTTGAACGCCGCATCAATCCGATCGAATCCGATTTCTGATAAACTCGGCCATTTCTCGATGATGGGTCTAGGTTTGATGCTTTCACCTTTTTCTATATCGTAAGAAAAATATTTGTTATTTCTGATAAAGTACACCTGTCTGTCAATACTGAAGACGGCCGATATCGGTGTAAAAGTGGTTGCCTCTTTGTAGGCATCGGCAAGGGCTTTGGCCTTCTCCTCGTCATGTAGAAGAGTCCAAATCCCCTTTGCCTCAAATTCGATTACCTGAGGATTCTCTTTGATGGTTGCCAGCCATTCATTGTAACGAGATTCATCAAGCAAACTGAGTGTTGAAAGTTGTAACTCATTGCCGCCTTTTCCGAACACCGTACATTCAGAATTCTGTTGGAGCTTCTCCTTGCTGTTTTGCTGACTTGTATCTACACTGGCGCTTCCCGCTAACGTATAGCTGGCTTTGATACCTGCTTGGATTTCATCTTTTGTCATCTCAGAAGACTTCGCAATGGTAAAAGCGAGCATAGCCTTACCACCAATCCAGACTCTTTGGATAACGTGGGTCCCGTACCGATCAAAGAATTTGTCATACACTTTTCGATACTCATGTTTAAAGGGCGCCGGTATATCGATATCAAAAATCTCTGGCGAAAAACCCGTCACATTGGGAAGATAAACCGTCCACAGAGGAATGAAAGAATTTCTCAACGCGTAGTATGATTCTTCTTCAGAACGCAATTGGCTAGTTTGGCTGGCATTAATGTCAATGCTGAATGGTGCATTGCTAACAGCAAGATTAGCATCTAAACTATTCTGCTTCTCAAAGCGCTCCCATGATTCTTCAATAACGACCTGATTGAGAGCTTTTTTTCCCGGCATAGGCGGACTATCATTGACGCTATAATCCTTTGGAACTAGGTAAGTTTGTCCGGTCTCTGAGGAGTAATACGTGCGTTCGCCCTCTCGTGGGAAAAGAATATCTTTTAATTCATAAGGCCGATAGGGTCTTAAATAGACGCCCCGCCCTACCATTTCCAGGCCGGGAATAGGAAGTATTTTAGGTCCGCTTGCCATCTCTTCGGGTGCGGTGATCATCTCTTGAGGTTCGATTGCCATCGGTCATTCCTCCCTATGAGCCTGCCGGTAATATGCACCGAGAGGTGAGAATTCCCTACAAGAGTATACGGATATGTCTGACAGTTTATGGCTACTCATCATGCCATAAGACCACGCCATATGCCAGCGTACCTCGCGCTGGACCGCGTACGGTGAACGCATGGTCAGAGCCGTCGACCGTCTTGTGCGGACCACGCATGGCGTCCGTCAGGGCTATTCAGTTTTCGGAAAAGGATTGCAAATCAGGTCCAAAACGAAGTCAAGGGTTTTGTTCCCCGTGGGGCTCATGATAGCACAACCACGTCCGCTCATCGAGGTCTTCACCGACATCCCCGACTTTCGTCAAGCGTGTGCAAACGCCATCCGTTAGTCAAAAACAGCACGGTCCTAGCCAACAACAAAACCGGTACGCTTTTGTTGCCATCCACAAACAAAAGGATGGTCTTGGACGATCCATGCCGTGTAGATGGTAGCAAGTATGATAAAATCATTGGAAAATTGCATCGCCACATACTGAACAGATGTTCATTTTATGGCATGCTATCGTCTGTGGAAGCCATCTAATCGTCGAGATGGGACCTGGTACGCCAAACCCTTCGGAGAGGCGCGATCATCGATTCTCGGGCATTCTGCGAGGTCCAAATTTCAACGATAACGTTAGCATTCAGGATGTACACGACAATGGAAGCTTCGAGGTGGAAGGAATTGATGGCGCGCCTTGGTTTGCCAAAGAGCATGGGGACCTATGAGCGCCTGGTCCGGGCATACGCTGAGCCGCATCGGCACTACCATACGACCGAGCATATTTGTGCCTGCTTACGTCAACTCGATGGGGTGAGAGACCGTGTCGGCTGTCCGGATGATGTGGAGCTGGCACTGTGGTTTCATGACGCAATCTACGACACCGCCTCTTCGCAAAACGAACTGGAGAGTGCCCGTTGGGCCCAGAGGTTTCTGCTGCAGGCTGGCGCCGACGCGTCGTGGGCCGAGCGCATCCGGTCTCACATCATGGCCACGTGCCATGCCTCTGAGCCTGAGACGCAAGACGCGGCCTGGGTCGTCGATATTGATCTGTCCATCCTGGGCCGTGACGAGCCGGCCTATGACCGCTTCGAGAAGGCCATACGGGCGGAGTACGTGTGGGTCCCTTTGGCGTTGTATCGGCGCAAGCGCGCTGAAATCCTGGCGTCCTTCCTCGCCCGGCGGTTCATCTACTTTACGGAACCCTTCAAAGAGACCCTCGAGGCGCCGGCGCGTCGGAATCTGACGCGGGCGATTGCGGCATTAACATCGTGAATGCTCATCGAGCGCTTACGTTCCGGCGCTCCATTGACTTCCTAACCCATTGAAGGAGAAACTGCTCATGCAGACCCCGCTTCTGGAAGGGATTCGCGTCCTCGATTTTGGCCGGTTTATCGCCGCCCCATACGTGGGGCAACTGTTGGCGGATCTGGGAGCGGATGTGGTACGTGTCGAACGGCCGCGGCCCGAAGCGGATCGGTTGCGCGGTCCTTATCAAGAGGGTAAATCGCTCTATTTCGTGACCCTGAACCGCAACAAGAAATCCCTGGCCTTCGAGATGTTTACCGAGGAAGGACGGCGTCTCCTTGACGCTCTGATTGCCAAGGCGGATATCCTCATTCAAAACTATTCTCCTCGCGCTGCCAGGGACCTAGGATTTACTCCGGAACGGTTATTGCAACTCAACCCGCGGCTGATCGTCTTGTCGATTACCGCCTACGGCCCCGATGGTCCGGATGCCGAACGCGTCGGCTTCGATGGGTTGGCACAGGCGCGCAGCGGCGCCATGGGATGCAATGGGGACGAACGTCCCTTTCTGAATCACTTGCCTTACGTGGATTTCAGCACCGCTCTCTACGGCGGTTTCGGCCTCATGGCGGCCCTCTACGAACGCGAACGTACCGGGAAAGGCCAGTGCATCAACGTGTCGTTGATCGAAACCGTCAGCGCCTTTATCGGCTCCTATGGCATGATTGCCGAAGCGACCCTCGGCGGCAAACCGCGCCGGCAGCAGGGCAATGCCCTCATTTTTGCCTTAGGAGATTGTTTGCAGGCCAAGGATGGGGATTTTGTGGTCTTCAATGTGATTGCCAACATGTTCACGCGCCTGTGCGAGATGATTGGGCATCCCGAATTGCTCGAAGATGAACGGTTTCGCACGGATGAAAGGCGCTATGCCCATCGTCACCTGCTCATTCCGTACGTCGTGGCGTGGGCCAAAGGCTTGACCGTGCCGGAAATTTTACAGACGGCTGAGACGTTCCGCCTGCCGTTCGAGCGCGTCAGTACCGTAGGCGACCTGGCGCAGGATGCGCACGCCCAAGCACGCGGCATGTTTCCTCGCGTGTCCCAGCCTGGGGTGGGCGACGTGCCGGTGGCGCGCATCGGGTTGAACCTGAGCGCCCATGCGCATGCGCCACTCCAGCCAGCCCCGGCGATTGGCGAACAGACCACGACGATTTTGGAGGACTGGTTGGGGTATACCCCGGCACAGATGCAAGCTCTGCGGGAGCAAGGTGTTGTAGCTTGAGCCGGGAGCATTGGAAAACGCCGTCTGCTGTTTTATACTGTGCCGAGCCATGCACTGACAGGATAACGATGCGGACCTTTTCCGGACAACAGGTATGCCATGCACATTGAAATGATCTGTACCGGCGATGAAGTGCTGACGGGCAAAATCGTCAACACCAATTTTTCCTATATGAGTCAAAAACTTGAAGACGTAGGTCTCTCCGTGAAGTGGGAAACCACCGTGGGAGACGACCGCGAGGATCTGCTGCAGGCGTTTCAGCGCGCTGGCCAGCGGGCCGACGCGGTCGTTGTCAATGGCGGCCTGGGCCCGACGGTCGACGACCTGTCCCAGGAGGTCGCGGCGCAGGCCGCTGGCGTGCCGCTCGTGCTCAATGAGGATTGGTTGGCCCGTATGCAGGCGTTTTTCACCCGGCGCGGCCGCACCATGTCGGCCAACAATACCAAGCAGGCCATGCTCCCCGAAGGCGCCGAACTCATCGATAATCCCGTTGGGACGGCGTGTGGCTTTGCGATTGACATTGGCACGGCCCGTTTCTTTTTCACCCCGGGTGTGCCGCGCGAATTACGGCGCATGTTGGAACACGAAATCCTGCCGCGTCTTCTGGCCATCAGTGGAACGCAAACGGTGATCCGGCTGAAGCGTTTTCATTCCTACGGCCTGGGGGAATCGCATGTGGACGCGCTGCTCGATGGCGTGGAAACCCTGGTGCCGGATGGCAGCGTGAAACTCGGTTTCCGAGCGCATTACCCGCAGTTGGAAACGAAGCTGACCGTGCGGGGTATGGATGAAGCGGACATTCGGGCGAAGCTGGAGCCGGTCGAGCGCGAAGTGCACCGCCGGATCGGCAACTATATCGTGGCCGAAGATGACGACACGCTGGAGGGGGTGGTCCTGGCCCATCTGGCCGAGCGCCAGGGCTCCCTGGCGGTGGTCGAGACCTTTACGGGTGGCCAGATCGCCGCGCGTGTCGCGCCGCTGCCCGGAGCGGAAGCGGTGTTTCGCCGTGGCGTGGTGGCGCGGCGGCTGGAGGAAATCTACGCGGCCCTGGGCATGGATGGCGCACCGCCGGCGGCGCCACTGACTGCCGAGCTTGCCGAGCACGTCGCGCGAGCGGCTAGACAGCAGACCAGCGCGACGCATGCGCTGGCCGTGTTGGTGGCGTTGGATGACGGCGCGGATCGCATCGCATTGGGCGGCCATGTCTGTCTCGCTGTGGCCACTGAGCACGACGTCGTGTCGCGTCAGAGCCGCCTTGCTGGCGGTCGCGAATGGGTGCGTCTGGGGGCGGTCGAGATGGGTTTGGCCAGTCTCAGACGGTATTTGCAAGGGTTGCCGGTACACGAGAAAAACGACTTTGAGACGGACAAAAAGGGCTAGTCCGTCATCACGGTTTTCTACCAAGAGACCTAAGAGGTTTAAATATCGACTCAAGCCAAGGGGTGAACAGCGGCTGAAGTTCGCCCAGTTTGCTGGCGCCTGCCGCTTCATCTACAACAAAATGATTTTCGGCAAAGTCTGAGCAGAAGCATCGTCTGGTTCCCCCAAGAAAAAGAAACATGATGATTCCATACGAGACGATCTGCGACCGGATGAGGTGAAAGCGATGGTACAGGCGGCGCGCAAATCCGGACGACATCGAGTCCAGGAGCGAGGACACGACGCCAAACATCCCCTGCGGGGGCTGCAACTGCGGCTGCTTCGGGAACTCCAGCATACCTACCAGCCGGAGGCAACACATTGCGGAGCAACCTGAACGCATGGCCGCTGTGCTTGACCAGCACGGTTGATGGCCTTAAGCAAATAGGAGGAGGAATGCATGGGAGTGTTGAAGGCCATCACGATCGGGCTCATCATCGTAGACTTGGTGGGTCTATACTTAACGATCAATAAGATCTGGAGTCGCAAACATGAGCGCGCCGTAGCGGAGGCCCAATCGATCATGGCGTTGGCCCTGGCCCTGGGCACCACCCTGCCATGGTTGATTAAATATCTCATTGCCAAAGATTGGGAGAGTTCGCTGGCCAACTCGCTAGAGTTGGTCGAGTTCGGGATTTTCTTTTTGATCGGTATGGGGCTTTGGGTGCCGGATCCGCAACGGCGTGGCCTTTGGGATAAGTTAAGGGCTGCGATCAAGCTGGAAAGGCAAGAAGCGGGTGATCTGGTCAAACGTTTGGTTCGGCCCGATGGGGCCAAGCTGATTATTGATATCCTTCACAGCGTGGCGATGATCGACCAGCACTTGGATGATAAGGAACGTGAGTTTGTTGACGAGTTTGCTAAGTCATGGGGAATTGACTACAACGTTGACGAGTTGTTGCAGAAGGAATCTGACCAAGGAGGCGATTTCATCGCTTTACGCCAACTCGTGCATGAGTACTTAGCGATTCGTCCGCCAGCAGAGCAGGTGGCACAGCTGCGTGGCGTACTTGAAGCGCTGTCCAAGGTAGATGACGAGGTAGGAGAGGAAGAAACGCTTATATTAGCTAAGGTTTTTGGTATTCTCGATAGCTATTGCGGCGATGGGCATGTCTCAAGCGTTTCAGTGCTACTCGTGCCGCAAAGTCGCAACCAAGAATATGCGATTCGCAACCTGCTCAGCTATTCGGAAAGTATTAAGTGTCATGGTGGTACAGCATTCTTAGTGGGCAGCTATTACTCTGAAGCTTACGCCGAGATAGTTTGTGATAAATATTGCTCGATGAATTTCTTTACGATAGTTGATACTGCCAACGAAAACCAGGAACCGGAGAGTCTAGCTTATTAACATCCGTCTTCTTTGGTCTAGCTACCCTATCGGTATACCGGTACCGCGCGTGTGTGTCAGAGAGCAACGCTACGCCAAATAAAGTGCAAAAATCACCGTCACTATGCGGGCAAAGTGATACCGTGCCTTGACAGAATGCGAAAAGAATTGGTATTTTCGGGGTCATTAATCCCGAATTGAGACGCAAAATGGAATTTCAACCGCGCTTTTTTCCCACGCCAACCCAAAGCTTTTTTCTCTTTGGCCCTCGCGGTACGGGTAAATCCACCTGGTTACGCCATCAATTTCCCGACGCGCTCGTGGTCGATTTGCTGTTACCGGAGGTCTACCGTGAGATGAGTGCACGGCCCGAACGGTTACGCCAACTCGTCTTGGGCACATCCGCCGCCCGTACGGTCGTGGTGGACGAAGTGCAACGGGTTCCAGAACTCCTCAACGTGGTCCACGACCTCATCGAACAGCCGGCACAGCGGCAATTTATCCTCACCGGCTCCAGTGCCCGCAAACTCCGGCGGGGCGGCGTGGACCTCCTGGCGGGGCGTGCCTTGTACTATACGCTGCATCCCTTTATGGCAGTGGAATGGCCTGGGTTTGAACTCTCGACAGCTCTTACGAACGGCCTCATACCGTTGGTCATCGCATCACCCCAACCCGACGAAGTGCTGCGAGCCTACGCAGCTCTTTACCTGGGAGAAGAAGTCCGAGTAGAAGGATGGGCTCGCAACGTCGGCAACTTTGCCCGCTTCCTCGAAGTGATTAGCTTTTCACATGGCAATGTCTTCAATATCAGCAATGTGGCGCGCGAGGGTCAAATTGAGCGAAAAACTGTAGCTGGCTATATCGAGGTCATCGAGGATCTGTTGTTGTCTTTCCGCCTCCCGGTATTTACCAAGCGTGCGCTACGGCAGACCAGCATGCATCCGAAATTTTACTTCTTTGATGCGGGTGTCTACAGATCGCTCCGGCCTCGGGGTCCCCTAGACCGCGCCGAGGAAATCGACGGTTGTGCCTTTGAGGGATTGGTCGCCCAACATCTCAGGGCTTGGCTCGCCTACTCGCGGCGGGATGCTCAGCTCTATTTCTGGCGTACCCGCTCGGGTGTGGAAGTCGATTTTATCGTGTATGGGGCAGATGGCTTTTGGGCTGTGGAAGTGAAAAACACCGCCAGCGTTCGGTCTCAAGACTTGAGAGCGTTGAAAAGATTTGTGAGCGACTATCCGGAATGTACCCCCCTCTTTCTGTATCGTGGTCAAGATGATTTGAACATTGATGGTATCCGGTGTGTACCTGGAGAAACATTTTTGCGAGCTCTGTCGCCTGATCGGGGCCTGACGGACTGGCTGGAGGATTAGGGCGACGAATGGGATGTGCTACAATCAGTACCGCTAACGTGTATGCGTAGCAGGGTCAGGGAAATCCAAAAGGGCAGCAGGGGGAAATCATGGCCGAGGAACAGCAGAGGTGTGATCTCATTGTCATCGGCGGCGGGCCGGGCGGCTACGTCGCGGCGATTCGGGCGGCCCAATTGGGCATGCAAGTGGCGTTGGTCGAGCAGGATGCCCTGGGCGGTATCTGTTTGAACTGGGGCTGTATCCCGACCAAAGCGCTGCTCCGCAACGCCGAGATCTACCAGCTCATACAACGCGGGGAAGAATTCGGACTGCTCTGTGACAATGTGCGCCTGGATTTCGAGAAGATGATCGCACGTAGCCGTCAGGTCGCGGACCGTTTGGCCAAAGGCGTGGCCTTTTTGATGCGCAAAAACAAGATTCGGGTGTTCAATGGGCAAGGACGCCTGGCCAGGGCTGGCGTGGTCACCGTGCATGATGCCGATGGGGCGCCGAGTGCCACCCTGCGTGCGCCGCATGTTGTGCTGGCGACAGGGGCGCGGCCTCGGGAGTTGCCGGGATTGCCGTTCGATCATCCGCATGTGCTGAACAGTACTGAGGCGATGCTCTTGCCCGAGGTGCCGGAGTCGCTCGTGATTATTGGGGCGGGCGCCATTGGCGTGGAATTTGCATATCTCTATAACACCTTTGGAAGCCAGGTGACGCTGGTGGAAATGTTGCCGCAGATTCTGCCCCAAGAAGACCACGAGATCAGCCAATTCCTACATCAATCGCTCACGCGGCGCGGCATGGAGATCTTCGTCGAGAGTCGAGTTGACCGTGCGACATTGACGGACACAGGTGTTAGCGTGCAAGTGCAGAGGCCGGAAGGTCCGCTGACGATCGAGGGTTCTAAATTCCTGGTCGCGATTGGCGTGCGGGGCAATATCGAATCGTTGGGCCTCGACAACGCTGGGGTGCGCAGTGACCGTGGGTTCATTCCGGTTGATGAGCAATGCCGCACCAACGTCCCAGGCATTTATGCGATTGGGGACGTCAACGGCCCTCCCTGCTTGGCGCATGTGGCCTCCGCCGAAGCCATGGCTACGGTCGAAGCCATGGCCGGGCAGGACACACTTGGCATCAATCGCCACAATATTCCGGCGTGCACCTATTGTCAGCCGCAGGTGGCCAGCATCGGGTTGACGGAAAACGCCGCCCGTGAGGCTGGCCACACGATCCGGGTGGGGCGTTTTCCATTTACGGCCAGCGGCAAAGCCCTGGCCGTGGGTGAAAGCGAGGGGCTGGTCAAAGTGATTTTCGATGCGGAAAGCGACGAACTGCTCGGCGCCCATATCATCGGGTCGGAGGCCACGGACCTCATTGCCGAGGTGGGCATTGCGCGCACACTCGAAACCACCCATTACGAAATTTTGAAAACGGTGCATGCGCATCCGACCCTCTCCGAAGCGATTATGGAAGCGGTGGGTGATGCCTACGATGAAGCCATTCACATATGAGACTCAAGACGTCGGCGCTTGCGTTGACCCCGGTGCCGGTTCTATGATAGATCATGAATTACCACCTTCCTAACCCCCGGTGCGAACCGGGATACATGCCGATAGGTGAGAATTCGTATACCGACCGAGGCTCTGCGGAGCGGTCGCACGCGTAAGAGAAGGAGAGGTACCGTGGGACAAGTGTATGGTTATGAACTCGCCGCGCGCGCCTTGCAAAATGAGGGCGCGGACACCATGTTCTTTATCATGGGGGGTCCGATGTTGGGAACCCAGGACACGTGCCGCAAGCTGGGCATGCGTGTCATCGACGTCCGGCACGAGCAGGCCGCGGCCATGATGGCCAATGCCTATGCCCGTGTGACCGGCAAAGCCGGCGTGTGCTCGACGGCCTCGGGTCCGGCGGCGACCAATTTGCTCACCGGCCTGGCGCACGCCCTCACCGATGCGGCGCCGATTGTCGCCTTCGGGGGCGCCAGCCCGATTCATCATTTTCACACGGAAGCCTTTCAGGAAGTCGATCAGCTCAGCATGATGCGTCCGGCCGTGAAATGGGCCGGCCAGGCCATTAGTCCGAAGCGCATGCCGGAGTATGTCAACATCGCCTATCGGCATGCTATGAACGGCCGCATGGGACCGGCTTATCTCGATCTGCCCGGGGATGTGTTGTACAGCCAGGTGGATGAAGACGATGTGGTCTGGCCGGAGCCGGCGAAGACGCACCACCGGGTGCTGGGTGATCCGGGTTTGGTGCAGGATGCGGTCAATGCGCTTGCCAGAGCCGAGCGGCCTCTGATCGTGAGTGGGACGGGCATCATCTGGTCGCAGGCTTCGGACGAGTTGGAGCAATTTGTCAACGAGACCGGCATCCCCTTCTTTACCACGCCCCAGGGCCGTGGCGCCGTGCCGGAGGATCACCCGCGTTGTTTCCTCAGTGCGCGCTCTATGGCGTTCCGCGAAGCCGATGTGATGGTCTTCCTCGCCACACGGTTCAATTACGTCATTTCCCACGGGCAAGCGCCGCGATTTAACCCAGATGCCAAGGTTATTCAGGTCAACATTGACCCGACGGAAATCGGCCGTAATCGCCCGGTGGATATCGGCATTGTCGGCGACGCCAAAGCGGTTCTGAAGCAGATGTTGGAGCTGGTGTCCGGTAAGTTTGAGCCGCAGAAAGAGACGCCCTGGGTGTCGGCCCTGCGTGAGCAAGACCTGAAGGGGCAGGCGCGGCTCGAGCCGTTCCTGAACTCGGACGAGGAACCGATCCACCCGCTGCGGCTGTGCAAGGAGGTGCGGGATTTCTTGGATCGTGATGCCATTCTGGTGGTGGATGGCCAGGAAATTTTGAATTATGGCCGCCAGTCCATCCCGACGTATCGGCCCGGGCATCGCCTCAATTCCGGCTCTTTCGGCACCATGGGCGTGGGTGTTCCCTTTGGTGTTGGCGCCAAAGTTGGCCAGCCGGACAAACAGGTGCTCGTCCTACACGGCGATGGTTCCTTCGGCATGAACGCCATGGAGATGGATACGGCCGCACGCCATCACATCCCCATTGTTACGGTGATCAGTCTCAACGGCGGGTGGACGGCTGACCCCGAGGGCGACAAGGTGGGGCGCGCGTTGGGGTATCAGCGCTACGAAAAGATGATGGATGCCTTCGGCGGTCATGGTGAGTACGTGGAAAAGCCCTCGGAGATTCGCTCGGCCCTGGAGCGCGCTTTTGCCTCGGGCAAGGCGGCTATCGTCAACGTGAAAACAGACTTCCGGGCCCGTGCGACGACGCTGCGTTTTACGGACTACACGACATGAGGTGAAGTTTTCAGCTTTCAGCTTTCAGCCGTCAGCTAAAACGGTGCACAACGTGCGCCCTACAAAAAGCTGAGAGCTCATAGCTGAGAGCTGACAGCTTACAAAGGACAATAGTCCGCCCAAAGGACGTTATGTTCACATCCGGAGGCTCACGATGGGCGGCAATCTCACCGAGGAGCCGCAGCGTCCATGCCTGCCCGCCGCGATTCTTTTGCGTACCAGTCAGATCGAGCGCGTGCCTAGCATGTACGCTCGCATCCTCCAGGCGGCCGGCTAGCAGATGGGCCTCACTTCGCATAGAAAGGACGCGCCCATCGGAACCTCTACGCGAGGCTTCGTGCTCCAGCAGGCGAAGGGCCTCATCGACACGTCCGGAAAGGGCAGAGGCGTAGATCAAAAGTATCGTAATAGGAGGAATCCAGATCGGGATGTTGGCGGCGTTGGAGTGTTCCAGGGCACGTTCGAGCACAGTGATGGCCTGATGGACTTCGCCCTGGTGGAGGAGCAGCCAACCGAGCCCAAACTGTGCCCAAATGAGACTGCCGATATGATCAACCTCCTCGGCAATCCGGACCGCTTCTTCTGCATGCATGTGCCCCTCGGCAAATGTTCCCAGTGCCGCCAAACTTCGGACCAACCAGGTACTACAGGCGTGTACGGAGGGGAAGATCACCAAGCCAGAGCGCTCATAACGCTGCTCACCCTCAAGGGAGGCAATGGCCTGCCGTAAGACGTCCGTCGCCCGGCGATAGTCGCCCCGTCAGTTGTAGACCATGCCCAAGTAACGCTGGACGGTCACCTGCACGGTCGCATCCCCGCTGGCCACCGCAAGCGCGAGAGCGCGTTGACAGTACTCAAGAGCACGATCAGAGTCGCGCTCATGAGTACCGAAATAGTGGGCCATAGCCGCCACGACGTGACCGAGTCTGCGTTGATTGCCGAGCCTTTCGGCCAGGGGTTCGGCCTCGCGGAGGAAGGCGAAGCCCCGCTCGAAGGCGTTAAGCGCCACGAGCGCCTGATGCAGATCCCAGCGAAGATCAATGGCCTGCTCAAGCCTATCGCGGCGTTCTGGCAGATGTTGCAGGGCGTCTAAGGCGTGTTTAAAACACGTCACGGACTCCCAATATGCCGAGCGCGCTATCGCTTTCGTCCCTGCTTGTTGGTAGTAGACGAGCGCCATGTCCCAGAGTTCACCGTGCAAGGCATGGTGAGCTACCAGCTCGGGCTGGGTCGCAGCCGTCTCGGGAAAATGCTCCGCCAACACCTGGGCAATGCGCTGGTGATACTGCTGCCGCGTGCTTTTCAACAGCGCTTGATAGGCGGCGTCCTGAATCAGGGCGTGTTTGAAGAGGTAGGTCGCCCGCGGCGGTAGGCCGCGTTGATAGAGGAGTTCGGCCTGCACCAAGCGGCTCAACTCGTGCTGCAAGGTGGACTCATCCCATGGCGTCAGCATCTGCAGCAAGGCATACGAAAACTCTCGTCCAATCGTTGCTGCTAATTGCACCACACCTTTGGCGGTCGCCAAGCGGTCGAGGCGGGCCATCAACAGGTCTTGGAGCGTCGTGGGGATGGTCAAGGTGGGCTGATCACCTGCCTCTAGGATCATCTTGGTGACTTCTTCGACAAAGAGCGGCACCCCATCGGTGCTGGCCACAATCTGCTGCCGCACGGTGGCCGGCAACTCGTGCGCGCCTGCTACCAATCCGATCATCTCCTGCACCCGTTCCAGCCTGAGCCGATCGAGGGGCACGGGCGTCACATGGGCCCGCATGATCCACGACGGCTATACCGTGGGCCGACACGTAACCACCGTGAGGAGTGCCGCCGTCGGACTTTGATCGACGAGCCGCTCCAGGAACTCGGGTGTCGAGGGATCGATCCAGTGCAGATCTTCCACGATGAAGGGTACGGGGTGTTGTGCAGCCAGCTCTAGGACAAGGCTAAGCAGCGTGATCAACGTCTTTTGGCGTTGCTGCTCTGGTGTCAGGGCTAGTCCGAAGTTCCTCCCGTGATTCGGCGACAACTTGTCGAAATAAAAACTCAAAAGCCTGAAACGAATTGACCTTTGTTCCCATGTAAATCGCAAAATTTTCGCTCCTATTCTGCACCATGGGCTTGACATCGTCTGCAAACGTATGACCATAAGCCATGTCGTTTCAGGAGGTTGGATTGTTCCCATGTAAATGGACTTTTGAATTGGGCCAACCTGTTGATCTACTTAACCCTCCGCCTATTCTGCCAGGGGAACTTCGGGCTAGTGGCGGCGAACCATCCTCCGGCAGAGACAGCGCCAGAAGCGTGGCCAGCAGTGGAATCGTCTCCTCCACGGGAAGTTGCACCTGTTCCAAAACGCGTGTCATTTTGGCGCGCTTCGTTTTTGCGGACTCATCCGGCTGCCACTGGAATATGCGTGGGAACAGTTCGATTAGCGGCCAGAACGCCATATGTTGGTCAGTTGACGGCGAGCAGGCTCAGGCTCTATCACCTGTGCAGGGTATTCCGGCTCAATCGCACGCGCTATAACATCTGGCCGGAGTTTCTCCTCTGCCTCGACGGCTGTTTCCTCCTCGATCACCGTTACAGATACAGCGAAGCGATAGCCATGGCCGTGCAGGGTCCGAATGATGCGCTGTGCCCGTCCATTGGATATTCATGAAACCTAGAGCACCTTCGGGGATTAGAAACATGAGAATTACGTGTAGATTACGTGGGGATTTGATACGCATGGCATCGATGATGCTGGTTACAACCTCGTGAGATGACCCAAGTCGAGGCGTGACATTTCTGCCCCGCTCTTCCTTTGCGTTGAAGCCATCCTGGCGACTCAGTCTATCCAAACGCGGCTCCTGAAAAATTCGAGGCGCTACTTTTCCAATGTATTTTCCAATGTATTTTCCAATGTATGTATGAAAAAAGACGCCAGCGAGACTGGATGTCCCAGGAGAGTTTTTGTCTGGGCTGAAAATGATCGCGTGTTCATCATCACCGTATACGAGCCGGATCTTGAACATTTCGAACCTGACTTCAAGACAAGGAGGACGAGATGACGAGAGATGACAAGGCTGATACCTGTCCACTTTACGGAGGCAGCAAGAGTCCAGGCACGACAACGTTCACCGCTGAGCTCGGATTTGGGGTTGTCGTCATCCGGCATGTTCCAGCGACCTTGTGCTCTCAGTGTGGTACGGATTGGATTGCAGATGATGTGGCTGGACGGATTGAGGCCTTAGTAGAGGAGGCTCGAAAGAAACGCCTGCAGGTCGAAATCATGTCTTTAATGTAAAGGTGTCATTGACACCATCGTGTCTCTAGCCTACCATTGCTGACGGAGGTGATGAGACATGGCACGACCTATCAATTCTTCAGCCAAACGGCCACGGATCAGCGTTGATGTAACGTCCGAGCTGCGTCATCGTGTGCGACTCGCTGCGGCAAAGCGGGATTGTACGATTGGTCAGTATGTACTGGAAGCGATTGAAGCGCAGCTGCGTCAGGATCTCGGTGATGACACTGAGGATCAGCGCTCACTAACGGCACAGACAGACCCGGTGTTAGCCGAGCTGTGGGACAATCCGAGAGATGCGGCGTACGACCGCTTATAACCGTGGCGATGTAGTGCTGGTCAATTTTGTGTTTTCTGATGAATCCGGTATGAAACGCCGTCCGGCTGTCGTCATCAGTTCATCCGCCTATCACCGTGCACGTCAAGAGGTCGTTGTGGCTGCTATTACCAGCAATGTTGCTCGGCGTCTGTTCGGCGACTATCTCATCGTCGACTGGAGAGGAGCTGGCTTACTCTTCCCTTCCATGGTGACCGGGATTATCCGCACCATCAAGCGGACGATGATCGATCGCAAGTTGGGTTCTATGGGGAGGACGGATCTGGAGGCCGTCGCCCGAGCATGGCGCCAGTCTCTTGGTCTATAAGGTTGACATTGCGGCGCACTCCGGTCAGGATTGGCAGAAACCCACTGTGACATGAACGCCGAGAAGGGAGGAGAGATCGTTGGCAAACTGGAGTGAAGAGACGGCCCATGTCGCCGGTACGGAACTAGCGCTCGTCAGGGGCGGCTCGGGCCGGCCCTTGCTGATGTTGCATGACGAGCTGGGCTATCCGGGCTGGATGACATGGAACGAGGCGCTGGCGCAAGCGCACGACCTGATCATTCCCCTCCAACCCGGTTTTGGCAAAACGCCGCGGCTCGATTGGATCCGCAGCTATCGCGATCTCGGTGGATTCTACGCACGGGTGCTGCGTGACATGCATCTCGCGCCGATCGATGTGATCGGCTTTTCTGCCGGCGGCTACATCGCGGCGGAAATGGCAGCATCCGATCCGAATATTTTCAGTCGCATGATTCTGGTCGCGCCCATGGGTCTCCGGCCAACGGTGGGCGAGATCTTTGATTTTCTCGCGGTGACCATTCGTACGTGTTTGTTGCAAACGGTCGCAGATCCGGACACGCCGGAATTTGGCAAAATCTACGGCGGAGAGATGACACCGGAACAGTTTGAGTTGTTCGAGGATGCCCGCACGGAAACGGCCCGGCTTGGCTGGGAACCCTTTATGTACAACCCCAGTCTGGGCTACTTGCTGCAGGGCGTCACGCCTCTGCCCACGCTGCTGGTGTGGGGTGAAGCGGACGCCGTTGTCCCCCGGGGATGCATCGAGGCGTATCAGAAGGCCATTCCAAGCGCACAAGTTGTCGACATACCTGGTGTTGGCCACCGGCCCGAAATTGAAAATGCCGATGCATTCGTCAAGGCTGTGCAAGCGTTCTTGGCATCCTAATCCTTCCGCTCTAGAGGAGCATCCCCGATGCAAGTTGCACATTTCACTGAACGGCCCGTGCGGTTTCTCGATGAAGATGAAGTCCTCAAAAACCGGGCGTATTTTGCGGTGTCAAACCAACTTTTCGATCGTGAAAAGGCGGCTGACGACTACAATTATTACCTGGACGAAGCTTGCTATTGTGAAGAATTGGGCTTTGACGGCGTGGCCTTGAACGAACACCATGGCAATCCCTTTTGCATGGGCAACGTCATGAATGTCGAGGCTTCGATCCTCGCCCGCATCACCAACCGGGCCAGAATTATTCTGATTGGCAATCCCTTGCCCGTGATTAAACATCCGCTGCGCATGGCCGAAGAATTGGCCGAAATCGATCTCATTTCCCGCGGGCGTCTGGTCACGGGTTGGGTGCGTGGTGCCGGCAGCGAGCAGTTTTTCAACAACGCCAATCCGGCCTATAACCGGGAGATGTTCAACGAAGCGCACGACTTTGTCATCCAGGCCTGGACGCGGCCCGGACCGTGGCGTTATGAGGGCAAGCATTTTCACTACCGGCATGTGAATCCATGGGCGCTGCCGTATCAACAGCCGCATCCGCCCATGTGGATCCCGGGCGTGCTCAGCCCGGAAACGGCGCGGTGGTGTGCGGAACACAAGTATCCCTATATCGGGCTTGGCACATCGCTCGGCCCGACGTGTGACTTATGGGATATGTATGCCGATGAGGCGCAGAAGCACGGCTATCAGGCCGGCCCGGAGAATTTTGGGTACCTCATTCCGACGTTTCTGGCTGAGACGGAAGAGAAGGCGCAGGAACTTGGCAAGCAGTTTACCTTCGGCGGTGGCCAGAATGCCTTTTCCCGCCCCGAGCATACGTTGCCGCCGGGCTACAACTCCAAGGCAGCTATCCGGCGCTTGGCGACGCAGCCTAGTGGTAGTTGGCTCGGCTTGAACCGGGAAAAGCTGATGCAGCAGCGTAGTGGGGCGAATCCCGATGGCGTCGATTACGACGAAGTGCGGCAGAAGCTCTATCAGGGCTATCAGCGGGCGCAGGAGAACTACCAGACGATCGTGGGCACGCCCAAATCCGTGATCCCGAAGGTGAAGACGATGCTTCGGGTGCTGCGTCCCGGCATCTTCATTTTCTTCAACGTGCAGGGCCAGGTCGGCAATGAGGACCGCATGACCAGCATCCGTCTGATGGCGCAAGAGGTGATGCCGGCGATCAAGGACTACGCCAAGGAGATCGGCCTGCTTGATCCGTTCGAGCGTGAGCCGGGTTCGGTCTCATTGCAATCGGAAACGAAGCGGGCTCCCGTGGTGGACCGTGGACCCCTTGAGGCAATGGGGCTGATCTAGGAATGCGGAATGTGGAATACGGAATGCGGCTCCCTGCGGGGAGCAACTAAATGGAATGCAGAATGAAAAAAGAATGAAAAAAGTAGGGTTGCATTCCGCATTTGTCTTGAGTTACTGAGTCGGCTGCAGCAGCTTGTATAGTGCCTCCTCGTCAAGAATGGGAATTTCGAGTTGTTCAGCTTGCTGATACTTGCTGCCAGCGTCTTGCCCGGCCACCACATAATCCGTTTTTCGCGTGACGCTCGATGGCACTCGGCCGCCTGCAGCGGTAATCAGATCGCGTGCCTGATTGCGGGTGAGGGTGGGTAGGGTGCCGGTGAGGACCAATACTTTTCCGGCCAGTGTTTGGGAGACGGCTGGCGAGGTGTCGGCGTCAGCACGTTGTTCGAGGCAGACGCTAGCCGCACGCAGACGCTCGATCGTGTGCCGATTCTCCTCCTGGGCGAAAAATTGCTGTACACTTTCGGCAATTACCGGCCCGATGTCGTTAATCTCCGCCAGTTCCTCTGCTGGCGCTTGCGCGAGCGCCTCGATCGTGCCATACCGCGCCGCCAGAATTGCTGCAACGCGCTCCCCTGCATGGCGAATGCCGAGCCCGAAGAGGAGCCGTGCCAGCCCACGCTCCCGGCTGCGGTCAATGGCCGTGACGAGATTGCCCGCCGATTTCTTGGCGAGCCGGTCGAGTTCGGTCAGAGTGGGCACATCCAAGTGGTAAAGATCGGCAAAATCCTGTACCAGATTCCGTTCTACCAACTGCTCTACCACGGCCGTGCCCAAACCATCGATGTCCATGGCGCGCCGTGCACCGTAATGTAGGAGCCGCTCCTTCAGCTGTGCTGGACACGCGGCATTGGGGCAGCGAGTCACCGCCTCGCCGGCTGGCCGGTACACGGCGGTGTGACAGATCGGACAATGGGTCGGCATCTCAAACGGCACACTGTCCGCTGGCCGTTCGTCCAGCAGCACCTGCACGATTTGTGGAATCACATCCCCGGACCGTTCAACAACGACGGTATCATGAACCCGGATATCCTTCCGCCGGATCTCGTCCTCGTTATGCAGTGAGGCCCGGCTGACCGTGACCCCGGCGAGGTGGACCGGCTCCAAGTCGGCCGTCGGCGTAAGGGCGCCGGTACGGCCGACACTCACACGCATTCCCTGCACCTGCGTGATCGCCTGTTGCGCGGCGAATTTGAAAGCAATCGCCCAACGCGGATGGTGCGTCGTGGCGCCAAATTCCCTTTGCAGCGCGAAGCTGTCGACTTTGACGACCACCCCATCGGCATCGTATTCCAAGTCGTGACGTTGCGCTTCCAGTTCCTGGCAAGCCCGAATGACGTCGTCAATCGTGTTGCAGTGCGCCGTGCGGGGATTGATCTTACAACCGGCCTGTGCCAACGCTTGCATAGCCTCCCAATGCCCAGCATAGGGGGGAATGGGTTCTGCATACCCGAGCGTATAGAGAAAGATATCGAGTGGCCGGCGCGCGCTCAACCGCGGATCGAGCAGGCGTAGTGACCCTGCTGCGGCATTGCGCGGGTTGGCAAATGGGGCTTGCCCCTCTTCTTCGAGCTGCTCGTTCAGTCTGGCAAATGCCGCTTTTGGCATATAGACCTCGCCTCGCACTTCGAGACGTTCCAAATCGGCCAACGGACCGCGCAGCCGCAACGGAATACTTTTAATGGCCCGCAGATTTTGCGTGATGTTTTCCCCGATTCGGCCATCTCCCCGAGTCGCACCCCGTACGAAGACGCCTCGTTCGTACAGCAAGGCGACACCCAGGCCATCAATTTTCGGCTCGATGACATAGCGCCAACGTGACTCTGGCAGGAGGCGCTGTAAGCGTTCCTCGAACTCTCGTAACGCCTCGGCATCGGTCGCATTATCCAGGCTGAGCATCGGCACGGTGTGCTCGACCGGTTCGAAACCCTCGGCTGGCTCTATACCCACCCGCTGCGTGGGTGAGTCCGCCGTGATGAGGTCGGGATGGGCGCCTTCCAGCGTCTGTAATTCGCGATAAAGCACATCGTATTCCGCATCACTGATACTGGGATGAGCTTCGACGTAATACATGTACTGATGCATGCGAATGGTGTCACGAAGGTTTTCGAGGTGTTGGATGACGGCGTCCGGAGCGGTCATGTAGGATCCTTCTAAGCGATGAGCGATAAGCGGTTAGCTCTTTTTGCCTCCTCTACGCCTCCCTTTCGTAAAGGCGGGCGGGGAGATGTTGGCATGCCGAATCGTATAGATGGCGATCTGATGACGACCATCCCATTCAACGGGTTCGATCGCTTTCTGGTAGGTAAAGCCTCGTTGCCGAAGCAAAGCGAAGAAGGGCACGGCATTGGGCCGTTGAGGATCAGCAAAGAGTGCATACCCGCCCCGTGCCAGAAAGCGCTGTAGGAGCGCTACGAGCGGTCCGAAATTCCGCGCTTCGTAGATCACATCGGAGGCAAGAATGGTATCGTAGCGCCGCCGCAATGCCGGTCGGCGCCAATCGACCAGCCGGAAGCTGACCTGCCTGCAGCCGTTGCGCCGGGAATTGTGCCGGGCGAAAGCAAGGGCGTCCTCCTCGTAGTCCGTACAGAGGACGTGGGCGCCCTGCAAGGCTGCAGCAACACCGACCACGCCTAAGCCGCACCCGAGTTCCAGAATCCGCTTCCCGTCCACAGACAAGCGCCGCGTGACGTAGCGGGCTAACCCGATCGCCGACGGCCACACTTCTGCCCAGTACGGCAACCGTTCGTCCTCGGCGAAGGTCACTGGATCGACTTGCTGCAGCAATACCTCAAGATCGGCGATTTTGGTAATCCGGACGTGCTGTTCACCCATATCTAGCGATACATCCGTGGTGTCATATGGTGTGAGGTATGCCTGCTCGTTCACCCCTACTCCCCTGCTCCGGCTCTAGGTATGTGACGCAAATTGTAACATGGGGTACGGGTGTCAGGTAGAGTTGACGCCAGTCAGCAGGCGCGTCGGCGGCTTCGCGGGGTGTTGAGCGATAAGGCCGGTTGCGCTTCAGGGATGCGGTGATGCTCCACCGCTTCTCCCGGTATGTCCTGGGAATGTTTCAGGACATACCCTACGCTTGATGCAAGGAGCGATCGCCCTGCATCGCTCCCTGGGATTCACGCCGGTTGCGCTCTATCGTTTCAATCCGGTCGAGGGCGTGCTGTTCATGGAACTTGCTTCACATCTTGTCTTGAAAAATGCCAATGCTAGCGGTAAAGCCATGCAGGAAATTGGTGCTGCCAATGGGACCGATTTCGCCATTGCAAAAGAACCCGGCGATGGGAACTGGCCCCGTGGTTTCGGCGATCACGCGGCTGTCATGATCCGTCTCACCGTACAGATGGGCGCCGCGGCCATTGCAGGAAAAGAGCAGCGCCCCATGCGCTGGCCGCCCGGCGAGTTCCGGCACCAGCGTATCCATGAGTTCGTGTAGATCCTCACGCGCGGTGCTGGCATCCCGCACGTGCAACTGCACCGTCTGCCCGGGACGGAAGACATCTCCAACGGCGATGGCGCCGACGTTTCGATCGGCGCCCATCAGCGTGCGAATGAGAAAATCGCCCCGCTCAAAACCATCTTTGTGCTCGTCGATAACCCGGCCCATGAGTAGGACGCTGCGAGCCAAGCGCTGGTCTTCGGGCGGGAGCGCATCGAACATGGCTTGAATGACTTCCAATGCGGGCCGGCCGCCTAATTCGAAGATGATCTGATTTTCACAGCGGGTAATGATCTGCGGCTCCCCGATCGGTCTGCACCCCTGGGATACCACGGTGCGCAGAGCGAAATCCCCGGTGAGGCTGACGCCGACGGCCCCGCGCAGGATCTCGCCATTGAGAAAGAGAGCGCAACTACTCGCCGCCTGGCCACCGCTGGCAAGCCCACCCAAAACCGGCCGCAAGGGATAGGTGGTATTGAAGCTGTCGAGCAGCTTTTGCGCGTCAATGGTATACGGATCCGGGAAGAGCACGAACGCTGGCTCGTCCGCGTCCGACACGGCCAGACGCTGCCGCCAATAATCCTCGGAGAGATTCTCAACGGCGGCTTGCTCGAGATGGAACGGCGTGATCGATACGTCTGGCAAAGACGCAGTCAGCATGGCAAACGCCGGGCGGTGCTCGATTTCATGGCGGTCGCCGATCACCCCACCCCCGGTACACCCGATGAGGGTCGGGACGTCCAAGCGCCTCTGCACGGTGGGTAACAGATCCGCAAGCGCTTTGAGGTGCTGCGGCGTGGCAAAGACGAAACTGAGATCGGACTGTAACGCCGGCGCTTGCGTCGCGAGCGCCTCTAACGTTTCATCAATCGCCGCCTCGGTTTGAGCTTCGTGTGAAATGGCGCTGGCAAATTGCATATGGACTCTCCTTGTTCGCTACTCGTGATATTCCCAGAGATGTGTGCTTGTGTACCGTTCTCCGAGATCGTTAAAGAGCGTGACGATACGCCCGGCGCCAATGGTTTGTGCGACCGTATAGACGCCTTGCATATAGGCTCCTGAAGATTGTCCCACAAAAAACCCGGCGCTGGCGAGGCGCCAGCACATGGCGTAGGCATCCTCGACCGCGACATCCACGCGGTAGTCGATCACACCTTGGTCGAGAATCTCAGGTATGATGGCGTCCGGGCTGCCAATCGGCTTCAGGCCTTCCACACCTGGAAACGCCTCGGGAATCACCGCAATGACCTGGATATTCGGGTTGTGTTCCTTCAAGCGTCGGCCAATGCCGGTAATGGCGCCGCCGGTGCCGATGCCGCCCACGAAGTGGGTCAACTCCCCACGGGTCTGCTCCAGAATTTCGGCTGCGGTGCCATGATAATGGGCCTGCCAGTTACTCGCATTGCTGTACTGATCGGCAAAGAAATACCGCTCTGGTTCGGCCTCGGCCATGCGATGCACCTCGCGCAAGGCTTCGTCGTACCCTTTGAGCGCGTCCGTGGTGATGAGGGTAGCCCGATGCGCTCGAATGCGTTTGAGGCGCTCCAAGCTGGCATTTTCCGGCACCACGAGGGACACGGGATAGCCAATGGCCGCGCCCAGCATGGCATAGGCAATGCCCGCATTGCCAGAGCTCGAATCCAGAATGATTTTGCCCGGATGCAGATCGCCACGCGCCAGCGCATCGAGCAGAATTTGGCGCACCGGACGATCCTTCAGGGAGCCGCCAGGATTGAAGTATTCGAGCTTGGCGTACATGTCCACCTCGGGAAACTCTTGCTGGAACACCTCTACCTTAATCAAGGGGGTATTCCCGATCGTTCCGAGGAGCGGATACTGCTTGAGAAATTGGTCCTGTTCACTTGGCGATAGCATACGACGTACTCTTTCTTCTCACTGACGCGCTGTGTCCCTCTTAGCTCTTGTCCCATCCATACGCTGCGGTATTGGGCATGGGTCGCTTGACTTCGATCTTACCACAAAATCTTGGGAATGGAACCACATGGCCGTGGTCTCTGGGAGGTTGCAGACGACTGTGCTATGATACGAGCCTTATCCGACAACCTAGTTTTCCGGATCTTGTGTGGCGTTGGAGCCATTCAGCCGGCCTTATATGTTGCCCCGTGGAGGGATGGTGATGAAACTTGCAACGTTTCTGCTGCCAGGAGGGCGCCGGGGCCGTTTTGGCGTACTTCTGGCGCATGAATCCATCTTGGATCTCCAGACCGCCGGACGGGTCCTCCAGCAGCGTCTACCGCGTGACCTGATGACGTGTATCCGCGGTGGCGAGTCAGCCCTGGCCGCTGTCCGCCAAGTGGTGGCCACAGCCGAAGCGCAACAGGGCCACAACACGGAGCTTGCCGCGGCCATCTACGCGCAAGAGGATATCCGTTTGCTGCCGCCCATCATGCCGGGCAAAATCATGGCAATTGGCCTGAATTATGCCGATCATATCGCCGAAGTTGGGAGCCAAGGAAATCCGCGTCCCTCCGGGTTTATTAAGCTCAATAGTAGCATCATTGCGCATCAGGCCGCTATTCGTAAGCCGACCTGGACGAAAATGCTCGATTACGAAAATGAGCTAGCTGTGGTGATGGGCAAGGCCTGTCACGCCGTGGCGGCTGAGAAAGCCTATGACTATGTTTTCGGTTACACGATCATGAACGATGTCTCGGCGCGGGAGGTGCAGCGGCAGGAACGCCAGATTGGCAACATTACGATCGGGAAAAATTTCCCGACCTCGGCGCCTCTGGGTCCTTGGATCGTGACACGGGATGAGATTCCCGACCCCCACCAGCTCCGTCTGCTGACGCGTGTCAATGGCGAGGTGCGCCAGAACGCCAATACAGGACAGCAAATCCACAAGATCCCGGAACAAAGTGCCTGGTATTCACATGCTGGCTTTGAGCCGGGTGACATGATTTCGACCGGGACTCCGTCCGGCGTGGCTGCCGGCTATGCGGGACCTGGGTCATGGTATCTCAGACCCGGCGATGTCGTGGCGTGTGAACTTGAAGGGATTGGCTGCCTGGTGAACCCGGTTCGCCGGTCGCGCACGGTTCGCTCGTGATACCGGTATGGGTACGTCAACTCGGGGGTTGCCGTGCAGCCGTCAGGGCCGCGGTGAAGGACGTGCAGGGCTGCCCCCAGCCGTTCTCGTAAATGAGCGTGTCCAGCGCCAGACGCGATTTCCACCCGATTTCTTCCAGCATGGGGCGCGGCGGGAAGGAAACGGGGTAGCCGAGACAGAGATACGCCACGAGCTGAACCCCGGCAGGCAGATGCAAGGTTTGCTCGACCATCGCGGCATCCAAGATGCTGACCCAACCGATCCCCACACCCTCGGCGCGTGCGGCCAGCCAAAGATTTTGGATGGCCAGACAGGTGCTATACAGATCCGTCTCGGGCATGGGGCCGCGTCCGAGCACAAACGGCTGATCGCGACGGCGATCACACGTCACCGCCATGTTGATCGGGGCCTCGAGAATTCCTTCCAATTTCAGGTTGCGATACAGGACATGCCGTTCATCATGCGTCAATTTGGCCAGCTCCTGCGCGTTGATCCGGTCAAAAGAATCACGTATCTGTTGGCGGATGGCCAGTGAGGTGACGATGATAAAATTCCACGGTTGCATGAACCCGACCGATGGCGCCATGTGGGCGGCTTCCAATATCCGCGCCAGGACGTCAGCGGGAAGCGGTCGTGCAGTAAAGTGTCGGATATCCCTGCGGGCCTGCATGACGCGATAGATCGCCTCGCGCTCAGAGGCCGAAAAGCGTTGTTTGGTCTCGGACGTCACGCCGTGCCCAGAATGTCCCGTTTCCCCTGTTGCCATGTGTACTTACTCTCGTGTGTCCGGCTCCATCCGGCCGCGGCGTTGTCGTTTTTCCCGATAAATTTTCATACAGCATACCACAGCTCTCGCGACAACCCATACCGATAGGCAGGAGAAAAACATCGGGCGTACGCGGGCGACCCTGTTATAATCGCTTCAGCGTACGTTCCTAGGCTCGATTGGAGAAGATGCTTATGATGCATGACCCCATTCCCCGGCTCGTCATCGCCGCGCCTCATAGCCATGCTGGCAAGACTACCGTAACGCTTGCGATTTTGGCGGCGTTGGTCCGTCAGGGCATGCATGTGGCGCCGTTTAAGGTGGGGCCGGACTATATCGATCCGCAACTGCATCGGCGCGCGGCTGGACGTCCCAGCTACAATCTCGATACGTATTTGGTGCCTGCCAAGCGTGTACGCGACACGTTCTGGCGCGTCGCGCACAGCGCGGATATTGCCATTGTTGAAGGCGTGATGGGTCTGTTTGACGGCAGCTCACCGACGTCACGGGTGGGCAGCACGGCGGAAGTAGCGGAGTTGTTACAGGCGCCGGTCGTGTTGGTGATCGATGCCGCCGGTATGGCCGCCAGTGTCGGCGCCCTGATCCGTGGATTTCGGACGTATGATCCTGCGGTGCAGGTGGCCGGTGTGCTCTTGAATCGGCTGGGCGGGGCGGGACATTATCGCTATCTCATCCCAGCGATTGAGCGTGAAGGGATCGAGGTGCTCGGTTATCTGCCTCAGGACTTGCAACTCGAGATTCCGGAGCGTCATCTTGGCTTGCTGCCCGCTTCGGAAGAGGATCGGGTGACGCCGCTGCTCGGGCGTTTGGCCGATCTGGTTGAGCGCTACGTGGATCTCGATGATCTCGTGCATCTGGCCCGGACGGCGCCACCCGTTGCATCCACCACGCCGGCCGTACCGCATGCGACATCAGCACGAGTACGAATTGCCTGGGCCCAGGACGAGGCGTTTCACTTTGTCTACCAGGAAAACCTCGATCTCCTGACGGCGGCGGGTGTGGAGATCGTGCCCTTTCGTCCGTTGTACGATGCGGCGCTGCCGGACGACATTGATGCGATCTGGCTCGTAGGGGGCTTCCCGGAGCTATTCGCTGCCCAGCTCGCGGCCAATGCGTCCATGCAGGCTGCCCTACGCGCCTGTGCCGAGCGGGGACTGCCGATTTATGCCGAATGCGGTGGGTTTATGTATTTGTGCGAGTGGCTCGAGGATCAACATGGCGCGCGGCATCCGCAGGTCGGGCTCATCCCCGGCGGCACGCGGATGACGGAGCGGCTGCAGCAATTTGGCTATGCGGAGGCGACGTTTCTCCAGGATACGTTTTTCGGGCCGGCCGGCACCACGGTGCGGGGTCATCGCTTTCACTACTCGATCTACGAGCCTGCCCCGACATCACCGGCTTGCGCCTACCGCATCGTGCGGGCGCGGACTGGCGAGGAGCACCTGGAAGGGTTTCATATCCATAATGTGTTGGCCACGTATTTTCATCTGCATCTGGGTAGCCAGCCGCAGATGGTGCGGTCTTTTGTCGATTTCTGCCACCGGTGCCGTGTGCGGTGAAACCTGGCCGGTCGGGCAGATGGTGACCCAGACGGCTGCCGAGGGAATGCTTCAACGCGGTGTGGCCCACATGCTATACCCCCCTTGCGGCAAGGGGGGTGGAAGTAGGGCATGGGGAAAACCGGGTATTAATCAGCGGCAGCCGCCTCTTCGTTACCCACCAATGACAGCTCCGCATCGGTTTTGCGAACGTCTTTGGCCTCAAAGCTCTGCGAGCCGAAAACCGTCCCACCGACGAAATAGGCCTTGGTGCCGGCAAGCTGGTTATGGCTCTTACTCGGAGTGCCTGAGGCCGTTTCACGGTGTTGCTGATCCGGGAAGGCGTCAATGCCGCGCTTCTGGATGTCCATGAAGAATTCCCAACTGCCGTTGCGCCCGGCGTGGTTGTCTGCTAACGTCATAAACATATATTTAAAACCCAAATCGGCCAGTTGCTCCATCGAGTAGAGCGGGAAGTGTTGTGGATTGGTCCAGTCGAAAGATGAAGAGAGATTAATGGCCAGTCCCAGGTCGGGGTGTTCTTTGCGGACCTGCGTGGCCCAATAGGTCATCGCTTCAAAATCCTGATCGGGGAATTCACACCAAGCCAAGTCGATGGCCCGCCGGTTATGGATTTCCGCCCGGGCATAGGCCAACGTGCGTTCCACGGCCAAATCGATACTGCCGGTGACGCCTTCGGGTGTATAGCGGGCGGAGGCGGCATCCGTGCGGGCGATGAGGACAAAGTCGTCAATGCCAAGCTGGTCGGCTTCGCTGCGGGCGGCCAGCAGGCGCTCGATATGCTTCTCCGTTGGCACCAGCACCTTGCCCGGCAAGTGTCCGCAGCGTTTTTCGGTTTGATCTTCGAGATGGCCGGCGGCCACGCCAGCCGATAGCATCTGTTGCATGAGCATCTGCACATGGCCGAAACCGCCGTGGCCGTCTTCCATATCCATCACGAGAGGCAACGGATCGACGCGGTTGCCCGCGTTGACGTACTGTTCACGGACCCAATAGTTGCTCGCCCGCACCATACGGGCGGCCTGAGCGGCCAGTTCGCTGCGGCTGAAGACGCCGACATCGGTGACGCCGTGTTCTTCGACGGCATACGAAAAACCACTCAAATACCCGGCTTTGAAGCCCGCATAGGCGGCGAGTTTCATGCCACCGGCATTATAGAGACCGGGAGCAAAGACGTAGGGCTCATCGTCTAATAGCCGGCGCAGGATCGTACTTGGATGCGCTTGGGGGAAACGAAATTCCAAAAATCGCTCTTGCAGGAGTCTTTGAGGGGGTGATCTTACCTGCCATAATATCTTCCCAACATTTTTGGGCCATTCCGCTACTCCTTCCGTCCGTCTTATGTATCATCATGTCCGAAGCGATAGCCTCGTGGCGACGGCGTGTCCTCGTCTACCGTCGCCTGAGCTATGGTGTATTCATAAGCTGCAAAGGGTAGCACAGAGCGAATTTTGTTTTCAAGCGAATTTTCGCTATTAATTTATTTTCGCTAAATATTTTTATTCGCTGTAAGCGAATAAGGTTTGACCCATGTCCCACACCCATGGTATGCTTGCCATCTACAGCTCACCTCTCGCTTGAGAAACCAGGGGATGCAGGAGGCCCGCACAGGGAGACGCAGCCATGCAGGGAGACGAAAACATTCGGGTTATTTTTGGCATGAAGCTGCGGCAATTTCGGGAACAGCTCGGCTATTCTCTCAAAATGCTAGCGCAGCGGACGGGGCTATCCCCCTCCTATCTGACCGAGATCGAAAAGGGCAAAAAGTACCCTAAAGCCGAAAAGATTCTTCAATTGGCCCAGGCGCTTGGCCTCTCGTTCGATGATTTAGTGTCGTTAAAACTCGAACACGAACTCAATCCCCTCACGGGTCTGCTCGCTTCCCCCTTGATGCAAGAATTTCCCTTTCAACTTTTTGGCGTCACCCCACGGGACGTCATCGATCTGGTCACCCGTGCACCGAATGAAGCGAGCACGCTGATTCGGACGTTGGGGGAAATCGCCGGCAGTTACGATATGCGTGTCGAACACTTTTTCTATGCTGCCTTGCGTTCCTATCAGGAGACCCACCACAATTATTTTGACGACCTTGAAAATGGCTGCGGCTACATTCGTGGCCGAACAGGGCTGGGATCCTAGCCCAGCGCTCGATCTCGATCTGCTGCGCACGATGTTGACCGACACGTACGGCTATGTGCTCGACGACACGACGCTCGATGATTATCCGGCGTTGCATGGCTTCCGGTCCGTGTGGGTGCCGGGTGACCCGCCGCGCTTGCTGCTGAACAGCAGGCTCCTGCCAGCGCAGAAGGCGTTTGTCCTGGGACGGGAAATCGGCTACCGCTACTTGGCGTTACGCGAACGGGCGACGACCTCATCACCCGCCGAAGTGCAGTCGTTCGCGCAAGTGTGGAACGACTTTAAGGCATCCGTGTTCTCCGGGGCCCTGCTCATGCAGGGCGAGACCCTCCTGGCTGATCTGGAGGCATTTTTTGCGCGTCCGCGTTGGGATGCGCCAGCGTTTCTGGCGTTGTTAGAGCGGTATGACGTGACGCCGGAAATGTTTTGCTATCGCTTGAGTGAGCTCATCCCAACCTTTATGCAGTTGCCCCAGTTGCATTTTCTGCGGCTACATAACGCCGCCGGTAGTCAGATCTATCGCTTGACCAAGCATCTCAACATGTCACAGTTACCGCTACCTCATGGTCTTGGTTTACACGAACATTACTGCCGGCGGTGGCTTTCGGTTCAGGTCTTGCGCGAGTTGACCCAGCGGCAACAGCACGGCAATCGGCAGGCGCCGGTCGTGGGGGTGCAGCGCTCGCGGTTTCTTGAAAATGATGCCACGTATTTTTGTTTTAGCCTAGTCCGTCCCTTGGTCCTGACACCGACGACGAATACCAGCGTCACGCTCGGCTTTCGCCTCGATGATACGTTCAAAGAAACCGTGCGGTTTTGGGATGATCCCGCCATTCCCAACGCAGAGATTAACGAGACCTGCGAGCGTTGTTGGCTCTCGGAAGCGGCCTGCAGCGATCGGGCTGTCGCCGCGACGATCTACGAGCGCGAACAGGGGGTCACGGCACGTAAGCAGGTGCTCGACGACCTTGTGACATCGTTGCAGACCGGGGTCAAGGTGTAGGGTTTTGAGGGTGATACGCCGTCCGGACGTGTATTGCGGTAGGAGGGGCTTTTTTGATACAACTAGAAGCTACACGGTGTAGATAGACTTCTTGTTTGGGAAGGGCGTGTTATGGACGCATTGTCGTTCACCCAGGTTCCGACCTTGAATCGCCCCATTTTGCTGCTGGCTTTCACGGGCTGGAATGATGCCGGAACCGCTGCGACGTTTGCTGCCAGGTTTTTGCAGCAACGCCTCGCGTCGCGGAAGTTTGCCTCGCTGGATCCTGAGACATTCTATAACTTCGTCGAACAGCGTCCGACTATGCGGCTGAAGAATGGCGTGCGGGAGATTCGCTGGCCGGCGAATGAGTTCTCGTATGCGAGCGATCCGGCTTTGGTGCGGGATGTGATTATTGGCCTCGGTGTTGAACCGCATCTGCGTTGGCAGGCGTATACGGATGCGGTCCTGCATGTGGTGCAGGAATGCAACGTCGAATTGGTCGTCATGCTTGGCGCGCTGCTCGCTGAGGTCGCGTATTCGCGCCCGGTACAGGTCACCGGAGCGGCGAGTGAGCCGCTCCTGGCGCAGCGGCTCAACCTCGGGGTGTCGAAATACGAAGGCCCCACGGGCATCGTCGGCGCCCTCAGCGATATCTGCCGACGCAAAGGTATCCCGTCGATCAATATCTGGGCCAATGTGCCGCATTACATCGCGGCGTCTCCTAACGTCAAGGCGGCGCTTGCGATCGTCCGGCGTGTGCTGACATTGTTGAATTTCAGTACGGATCTCCATGATTTAGAACGGGCGTCTACTGAATTCGATAAGCGCATCGCCGATGTGTTGGCCTCTGATCCCAAGGTGGCTGAATATGTCCGGCGTCTCGAAGAACGTGATGGCTTGGAGGACGAAGAGGGCACGCAGTTGGGGGATATCAATGCCTTGCCAAGCGGTGAGGAGCTAGCACGAGAGCTTGAACAGTTTTTACGCGATCAGCGGCGCGAGCGTGATGACGACTCGTGATTGGCTTCCGGAGTCATGTTCAATCGCGATATCAAACCGGGCGATGTCGTGGAATATCGCGTGTTTCCAGCCACTTCCCCATCTAAGGCATAGAGACCGGCGCGGGTGACGTGAATCGGCGCCAACGTACCGACTAAGGATGGATCGCCTGGAAAATTAATAATCTTATTGGTGCGTGTGCGCCCGGTCAACTTGGCCGGATCTTTCTTGCTTGGCCCCTCGACGAGCACGTCGAACGTACACCCCTCATATGGCAGGTTGGCTGCAAGTGAAATCCGTTTCTGCATATTGATGAGACCGTTAAAGCGGCGCTGTTTTACCTCCAGGGGGAGCTGACCGGGCAACCCTGGCGCTACCGTATCCGGCCGCTCCGAATAGTTGAAGAGGAAGATGGAATCAAAGCGGACGACCTTCAGCATACGACGGGTTTCTAAAAATTCCTCCTCCGTTTCTCCCGGAAAGCCCACGATGACATCCGTGGAGAGTGCGATGCCAGGCACAGCCTCCCGAATCCGGGCAATGAGATCACGGTATCCCGCTGCCGAATACCCGCGCCGCATGAGTTTCAGGATGCGGTCGGTGCCGGCTTGAAAGGGCAAATGCAGCGCTTCGCAGACCTTGTCGATCGACGCCATGGCGTCGATCAGACGTGGCGTGAAGTCTAACGGGTGGGAGGTGACGAAGCGGATCCGTTCGATCCCTTCGATCGCGTCGACGGCTTCGAGCAGATCGGCAAAATCAGCGTTGCGAGGGCGAGAATCGACGCCATAGGCATTGACATTTTGTCCCAAGAGCGTGATCTCTTTGTAACCCGCATCGGCAAGGCCACGGACTTCGTCTAACACAACCGGCATGGGCCGGCTCACCTGCGGTCCACGGGTATTCGGCACGACACAGAACGAACAGCGTTTGTTGCACCCATGCATGACGCTGACAAACGCCGTCACCGGGTTGTCGCGTGAGACAGGCAGGGCGCCCAGATCATCGTCGAGGACGTTGTCGGTGACTTCCATGACCGGTGTGTCACTGGCTTCGACCTGACGTACCAGCTCAAGCACTCGGCTGACATTGAGCGTTCCGAAAACGAGGTCAACGTACGGAGCCCGCTGCAGAATTTCTCCACGAGCCCGTTGCGGAATACAGCCGCATACGCCGATAAGCATGTCACCGCGCTGCTGCTTGATGCGCTTGAGACGGCCCAGCTCACTATAAAATTTTTGGTCGGCCTTTTCACGAATACTGCAGGTATTGAGCAACACCAGATGCGCCTGTTTGACATCATCGGTCAATTCGTAATCCGCCTGTTGCAACAAGCCGATAATCCGTTCTGAATCATATTGGTTCATCTGGCAGCCATACGTCTTGATGGCCAGCTTCTTGGTGCCCATGGTGTTCCTTACCTCTCATCCTCGTTCTGCAACGCATCTTGTTGGCGCAAAAATCGGTGTTGATCTTCGAGTAAATCGTCTATCGCCGCATCGGACAAGTCGAGACCTTGCACGTGCGCTGCCGGCATGCCAGGGCGCCAGAACTCGGCTGCAGCCAGACGCGCCTGGCGCATGGAACAGTCGCGGAGATCCGCACCCATCAACAGAACCCCTTCCAGGTCGGCCCCGGTGAGATCCGCGCCCTGCAGGTTCGCACCTTGCAGGTCAGAATTGGTCAGATTGGCGTCTCGTAAGTTGGCGCCGCGCAGATTACACCCGACCAGCGTGCAATGCTTTAACTGTACCTGCTCCATATCGGCACCGGCAAAATCAGCATGGCGCAAATCCAGCGACAATAAAACCTGTTGGCGGTAGGGACGAAAATTGCTACTGCGACGCAAGCGCTCCACTTGTCCAGCACTCAGATTACCCGATACATAGCGCTCTTCGTGCCAGAAATTCCCGTTGTTGTGATAGCCGCCACGTTCCCAGTGGCCCAAGGCGTCTGTGGTCAGAAAGCGCATCTCGTGCACCCACTTCACACTTTTATAAAAATAACGTGATGGGGCTACCACGCGCAGCGGATAGCCATGCGCGACGCTCAGGGGTTGGCCATCCATTTCCCAGGCCAGCAAGACGCCTTCTTGGCTCGCGACGTGTAGCGGTAGGGAGGAATCGTGATGGCGCGGTGAATACGCCACAAACTGCACAAAGCGCGCCGCGGCCGTCGGGCGTACCAGCGCCGCCAGCGTCGTAGACGCCACACCACGCCAGTGGCATCCCAGCCGGGACCAACGGGTGACGCAATGAATATCATACGTCACGTCGACTTGCGGCAAGCTCAGGAATGCATCGTACGTCCAGCTCTGCGGCTGTTCGACTTCACCCCTGACGATGAAACGCCAACGCGGTAGGTCCAGTGCCAGAGGATCCGGCTCTCGCTCCCCCACGACGGGAAACTTGCGTGTGGCTTGCTGGCGAGGTGGCAAGTGTGGCCGTTCCGGCACATCTGGCTGCTGGCGAATCGTGTTGTCCCCCACTGGGAACTCTCTCCCCTTAGCGCGAGCGCTTCACGCCAATACGCTTGCAAAGCGGCGCCACTGGACACTGCGTACAGATCGGCGAGGTTGGCTTACAGACGTGCTGTCCTAGCGCCACGAGCGTCGGATTGTATTCGATCCAGAATTCCTTTGGCAGCTTTTTGCGCAGCGCCATTTCCGTCGCCAGCGGACCTTTTGTCTTAATATATCCCCAGCGATTGGAAATGCGGTGTACATGGGTATCGACGCAGATGGCCGGAAGCCCATATCCCTCGGATAGCACCAGATTAGCCGTTTTGCGCCCGACACCATGAAAGGTCGTCAGGACATCGATATCGTCCGGCACGCACCCGTCAAATTCATCGAGCAGCCGTTGTGAAATCTGCAGAATCTGAGGCGCTTTGGTGCGATAAAAGCCCACCGGATAAATCGCCTGCTCGATCATTTGCCGATCGAGCTGCACCATCGCCTGTGGTGTATCAGCCAGGGCAAAGAGACGCTGCGACGCTTTAACCGTCGTCTGATCCTGGGTCCGTAGACTCAAGATGGTAGACATCAGCACCCGGTAGGGATCGTGATGATCCTGGGCGTTCAAACTGACGACCGGGACGTCCCAGTGTGGAACCTCGCGGCGCAAGATGGTGATCGCTTCATATAGCTGTTTCCGTGTCATGTGCCCTTTAGGTCACCCCGAATTTTTCCAGGACCTTCTCGTATTCTGCGCTCGGCACAGCTCCCACCACGCGTTCACCATCAGGAAAGATTACGGTGGGGATCGCGTATACCCTATATGTATTGACGGCTTCCTCGTACTCATCCAACACATTGCGGCGCGTGACGCCACTATCAAAATCGTCGATAAAGCGGGCAAAATCCAAGGGCGCCTGGCGCACGAGGTCGAGCAGCTCATCGATGTTCGCAATATTGACCCCATGCTCGAAGAAACCGTGAAACAAGCGGAAGTGTACGTCCTCAAACGCCGCTTCCCCCTGCAAGGCGGCACACTTGGCGGCTTCTAATGCCGGCAAGCTCCAGTTCGGATAGTCGTCCCGCTGCCAGATATTCCAGGCAATGTCTTCTGGCTCGATCATAGCCTTAATCCGCTGCCACGAGGCCTCGCGTTTCGTCCCGCTGAATTGCACGGACCGATCCGGCCCTGGACGGAGCGGAAACGCGCGGCGTTCAATGACGAGCTGCTCGCCAAAGCGTTCCTGCAGGCGATGGAGGCGAACCGCCGCCGGGTAGCACCAGGGTCAGAGATAATCGGAAAACTCGAGGATACGTACAGGGACCACCATACCATGCTCCTTGTGCAGAGTGTCTGGATATCGCCAGATTATAGGACACTCTATGGCGCATGTCCAAGACTAGTCCGAAGTTCCTCCCGTGATTCGGCGACAACTTGTTGAAATAAAAACTCAAAAGCCTGAAACGAATTGACCTT
>CBCXVS010000030.1:0-38078 GCA_965178525.1 uncultured bacterium
GTTGACGATGAAAGCGTCTCATATCGCGGCATTAGCCCCGTCGGACCCTGCGGTCCCATACGCTCTCGGCGCCCTGTTATTGGCCGCCGAGCCCGGTCGAGCGCCATCGTCCGCGCTCCGAACGCAGCGGTATACTGAAGCGACGTCGTTCTTTCGCCGAACGCTCGAACTCGATCCCGGGTATGCCAAACGCGTGTTGCAGGCGTTTCGGACCTACCTGCCGTCAGGGGATGCCGTGTATGCGTTGACCCAATCTATTCCGGCGACAGCGCAAGGCCATCTCCATGCTGCCAAGGTGTTGGAAGACACATCGTGGCCGCAGGCGCGGCTGCAATATCTCGCCGCACTGGCGCGGGATCGATCCGATACGCGCGTGCTGCGGGCCTATGCTATGGCCTTGCAGCGGCATCGTGACTTGACCGCCGCCGCACAGGTGTGGGAACGGCTGAAGCAAGCGGCGCCAGGGGATGCGGAGATTTATTTGAACTTGGCGCAGACCTATCATGAGCTTGGCGACCATGCGGCATGGGTCGGGACGTTACGCGAGTTGGTGGCCCACTTCCCCCTGCAGAGCGCGTATCGCAACCGGCTGGCCGAGACGTATTGGCGCCTGGGTCAGGTCGATGCGGCCGGAGCGGAATGGCGCACCTTGACCACGATGCGGCCACAGGAGGCCGTGGGGTATGCCGGCTTGGCAAAGCTGTTGGCGTCGCGGCAGGACGAGACGGGGGCGGTCGCGATGTTGCGGCGCGCGGTCGACCTGGCGCCAGGTACGATCGACTTCCATCACGACCTCGCCCAGCTTTATGCGCGGCAGGGAGAAACTGCCAAAGCGCTGCGGGAATATCAACGGCTAGCCACGCTCCGCCCGGACGATCCGGAGGTGCTGTATCGCTTCGGCGCCTATTTTCAACGCGCCGGTGAACCGCGACGCGCCTACGATTATTACTACCGGGCCGTACAATTGCAGCCGGACCAGATGCGCTTTCGGCAGGCGTTGGAAGCGGTGATGGTGGTCTCCTCCGGCATGACGCCTCCTGTTGATTGAGCGCATGCCATCTACAGCAAGTCAAATCGATGATCACCGTAGGTCGGCCAAATGGGACATCTCCTCTGGGCCGAAAAATTATGCGGCGTTGGTCGGAACACAAGGCGCTAGCGCGATCCTCGCTCTTGCTAGTGTTTGCCTTGCTACCCGTCGTCTCGGTCCTGCTGGCTACGGGGGGATCGCTGCGATCCTTGCCGCTTCTATCTGTATAAATCAGCTTGTGGTGAGCTGGACGGCGATTTCGCTGTCGCGTTACGGCTGCGAAGAATTTGTCGAAACGGGTCGAATTACACGTGCGTTTTGGACGCGTGTGCTGATCCTGGTTCCGAATCTCCTTCTCGTTGCGGTCTCATTACCCCTCTGGTTGCCACCTCTGACCAAGTGGCTACGACTTCCCAGCGATGTGTATGTCTTGATTTTGGCGCATCTTGTCGCCACCGTCTTTTGGCTGCATGTCCAACACGTGCTCCTCGCCGCGAAGTTGCCGCGTGTCCAAGCGATCATGTTGGCCGCTGAGCGGGCTTTCATTTTCGTCGTACTTCTCGGATTCGCTCTGATCGTGGAACCCACCGCACGGGTTTTCATCTGGGCTTATATCCTAGGACCGTTGGGAGCTGGCATCGTTGGATTATGGCGATTGAGGCAGTTGATCACGTTCGATAAGTGCCCGAACCAAACTAAATTCATATTTTTCCTCTGGAAAAACGATGTATATTTTGTCCAGGGACTTATTGCTGTCGATCGGCCGTTGTTGAAAAAAATGATTGCCTTTTCGATGCCGCTGCTTCCTTTTTCGATCCTAGGATATTTCTCTACAAGCTCTCTGGACGCCATGTTTATCTCCTCTTTTTTGTCCACGGCGAGTCTAGGCGTGTATGTCATGGCGGCTCAATTGTCCGGAATGTTGATGCAGCTTCCGGCGCAGATGGGTTCATTGCTCTTACCGCTATTTGTGACGCTTCAGATGCATCAGGGAGATGACAAGATTGCGCTGTACTGCCAAGGGGTTTTGCCGCTGCTCACACTGGCCTGGTCCATAAGTTGCGCGATCTTCGCGGCTTTAGGTACTTATCTGCTGCCTGTCATCCTTGGCTCCGATTTCCAGGAGAGTGGCCTACTTTTGTGGCCCCTCTTGGCTGCCGCCTCATTGGCTGGGCCGGTGATGATGGGGTATGGGCCAATTGCCAATGCGAGGGCCATTCCCTATGTCGTGTCCGTAGCGGCAGCGATATCGGCCGGCATGAATATCATGTTGAATATCTTGCTAATTCCCCACTATGGATTGATGGGGTGCGCCTGGGCGACCGTCGCGTCGTATGGGGCGAGTCTGATGACGGTTCTCTACCTCGTTCGCCGTCACGTGGCCTGGAGACAGGGGTGGATTGTCCAGGCTGTGACGCCCGCTGTCGTGGGCGAAGCATATCATACGTGGTACAGGGATGAGTTCGGGGCATTGGGGCTCGCTGTCTGCGTGACGGTGATGGTGGTTTGGTTACATCCGGCCCAGGTGATGGCGGGCCTTCGTCTGCTTGTTGGCTGTTTACCCATTTCGTGCCGGATGGGGCGCCGTGTCCGTTCTGTTGGGTAGAATCGAGTGGAACAACCGACTCGTCGAGGTCCAATGCGCCGGGAGCAAACCCCTGTGCGCTTCATGCGTTTGGCACTCCGTCATGGGCCATTTCCGAGAGGGCAAGGTTTTGTCCAGGACCTTCACCTCTAAAAAGACGTGAGATGTCACAATTTTCCAATTTTACCAAGACCTTGGTGTATGGGGCGGCTGAGATGGCGACCGCAGGACGCGGTATAAAGCGTGTCATTGGTGGTGAGTGTATTCGTTTCCCCGTGCGGTGGGCGCACTATTATGACGCGGATTACGAACCCTCAACCTTTAAATTTTTGCGCCAGCATTGCCGGATCGGCAATACCGTACTGGATATTGGTGCGCATATCGGGTTGTTCAGTGTTCTGATGGCGCGTTCGGTTGGGCCGACGGGTCAGGTATTCAGCTTTGAGCCCACGCCATTAACGAAAGAAGTCTTGCAAAAGACGGTTGAGATGAACGGATGCGGACCGGTCGTCGAAGTGCGCGCTGAAGCAGTTGCGAAAGTATCTGGCCAAGCGATGTTTTTTGATACGGGCCATCTCGGATCGAATGCCAATAGCTTGGTACAAGGTGAGGAACACGTGGGGATGCGACCGACAGAGACAATCGCCATCGACGATTTCGTCGCCAGCCGTGATCTTCAGGTGAATTGTCTGAAGATCGATGTTGAGGGTGCTGAGTTGGATGTATTACTCGGAGCTCAGCAAACGTTTGACGTGCATCGGCCTGCGCTGTCGTTAGCCTTGCATCCCAAAGCCATTCAGCAGGCCCGTGCAACGCTGGACGATATCTGGGAAGTGCTACAGGACTCTCGATTATCCGTCATATATCTGGATGAATGGGTTAAAAAAATTGGTTTGTACGTCAGACCGATTTATTCGATGTTTGGTGTTTGCCGGTGAGTTGACGATGTCGACCTTTTTGTGCTCACTGGGCGTGAGCCACCCCTCTTACTGGATATTGCCGAGCACGATGCGAGTTTGTCATTTTTGTACCTCAACGGTGGAGGCGCGTTATTTTAGGAATATCAGCCTGGGCTTATCGCGCGTGGTATCGACGTGCAGTGTGTTAACTTGTGGGCGGCTCCTCAGCCCTCATGGCTCCTTGAGGCTCCGGGGGTGGTCTATGTCAGTTTAGATGCTAACACCAAACGCAGTTACCCTCGTGCGATGGTTCAACTTGCTCGGTGGCTGAGGCGACAACGTGTCGATATCTTGCAAACCCATCTGTTCGACGCAGGGTTGATTGGGGTGTTGGCAGCACGCTTAGCGCAGACCCCAAAGGTGATTGTGACACGGCACCATACGGATCAGGTTGAGATGACCGGGACGTGGATTCACCGTGCATTAGATCGCTGGATGGCCAAACAGGGGGATCGTGTTGTGGCGGTGTCACATGCGGTGCGGGATTACATGGTGACACACGACCACTGCCATGGGGATGATATCGAGGTCATTCATTTAGGCTTTGACTTTGCTGCCCTCTCGCCAACTGAAGAAGATCGGCAGCGCTTGCGAGCAGAGTTTGGGTTTTCTTCTGAATTTGTCATCGGCTGCGTCGCAAGCTTCATTCCGAGTAAGGGCCACCGGTATCTCCTGCAGGCATTGCGTGAACTGATATCGGTGATGCCAGCCATTCGTTTATTGCTGGTGGGAGATGGCGACCGAAGCGAAGTTGAAACTTTGATTACCCATCTCAGCTTGCAAGATTATGTGGTCTTTGCTGGTTATCGGCGCGATACTCCCGCTTGTATGAGAGCCGTCGATGTGATGGTTCACCCATCCCTATCGGAAGCGTTTTGTCAGGTGCTTATCGGGGCCATGGGAGTTGGCACGGCGCTGGTTACGACAGATGTTGGCGGAGCCGCTGAGGTTGTCGAGCCGGGTGAGACGAGTATGTTGATTCCGGTGGCCAATACCTCTGCAATTGTTCGGGCGGTCTCCGAATTGTATCAGAATGCGGCATTGCGACAACACATGGCGGCGGCAGGGCAAAACCGTGTGCGCCAGCGGTTTACAGTCGACAAGATGGTTGTTCAGCAAATTGAGTGCTATAAGCGACTGTTGGCACATCGTGAGTAAGATGAAGTGAGTCATTAAGTGTCGGTTGTCAGGTTTGATAGAACCAAAGCCAATCATAATCGTCGGCAAGACCCGTGGTGGGGCGTCCATGTCGCCCGCTATCATTTTGCACTTCCTTATATCGAAGGCGGACGTGTTCTTGATATTGCCTGCGGTACGGGATATGGTTTGCCACTTTTGCGTTCTCATGCGAGGATGGTAGCGGGGGTTGATTTTGATCTTGATGCAGTCCGGAAAGCCCGAGTTGCAATCGGTGATGGACCCGATGCGGTTTTTGTTAGTGACGGCTGTGGTCTGCCTTTTGAAGATGAGAGTTTTGATATCATCACTTCCTTCGAGACTTTAGAGCATCTTGACGATCGAATGCAGTTTTTATCGGAGCTCCAGCGTGTTTTGACGCCAACCGGCCTCTGTATGTTATCAACGCCGAATGCGAACTACACCCTTCCGGTTAATGGCAAACCCCATAATCCGCATCATGTATACGAGTATACACCGGAAGAGCTGTTAGCAGAGCTGCAAAAACAGTTCAGTTGTATTGAATTATTTGGCCAAACTCTCGATCCTCGGTTTATGATCTCACCGTTTTGGGAAGACCAGCAAAAACAGTCTCGAACGCTGATAGCACAGTGCCGATGGTTGTTGTGGCGGGTGCTCAATAAGCTTCCCATGTGTAGTCGAGATTGGATGAGTCAGTTATTGTGGGGGCACGATTTCATACCCGGAGAAATGGATTATCAATTCCAGCCCGATACGTATGAGATGGCTCCGGTGTTGGTTGCGTTGTGCCGTCGTCGGTCAGAATAACGCCTAAGTACCTGTTCAGAATGACCTTGATACATGTCTCCGGAGAAAAAATATGAATATAATTTTGTTGCCGTACTGATGAACAAGCCGTTGATTAGCGTTGTCATTCCCAACTACAATTATGGGCGCTATTTGGGGACTGCCATCGATAGTGTGTTGAATCAATCATATTGCCCGTTTGAAATCCTCGTTGTCGATGATGGATCGACTGACCATTCCGATGTCGTTCTCGCGGCGTATGGCGATCGCATACGGTGGTTCAAGCAGCAGAATCAAGGTGTATCCGTTGCGCGGAACCTAGGAATTCAAGAAAGTCGTGGCGAGTTTGTCGCTTTTTTAGACGCTGATGATATCTGGCATCCGCTGAAGCTTGAGCGCCAGATGGCGTTGATGGGCAACTCGACTGTGGGCATGGTGTATTGTGGGCGTCAAATCATTGATGAATCCGGCCGGGAACTTGAAGTGGAGACGTCTGGGCTAAGAGGGCGTATTTTACCAGAGATTGCGCTCTTACAAGCACCAGGTGTGCCGGCGTCCGGAAGTTCGCCTTTAATCCGTAAGACATGCTTGGATCGCATTGGCCTCTACGATATTGGGCTCTCGACATCGTCGGATTGGGATATGCATCGCCGCATTGCTTGTCACTATGAAATTGACATCATACGTGAACCCCTGTTCTCTTACCGGATACACGGCTCATCCATGCATCATAACGTCGCACTTTTTGAACGCGACATGCTACGCGCATTTGAAAAAATGTTTAAAGATCCTGATGCAATTGAGGTACATCCTTTGAAACGCCAGTGTTACAGCAAGCTTTACTTGATGCTTTCAGGTTCTCATCTACATGTTTCAAAGTGGGATAAATGTTTTCAGTACGCTTGTAAAAGCCTGTCGCTGTGGCCATTCAATATCACCTATTTATCGCAATTGCCATTGCGTCGCATACAACGTCTTTTCACCCACTGGACCGGTACTTAGTACCGCTCCACGTTCAGAAGGGCGCAATTTGCAAAACGCCTATTAAACAGTCTCCGATATGGTTCCTTTATTTGCGGTGCGCAGCACTTAGGGAGACCGGGCACGCGTCCCGCTTGTTACGATGAACGACTTCGAGCTTTTTTCCGCCTGCGCCTTTTTTCTCGTGCTCTTGGTGCTCGGGAAATTAGGGCTCGCTGCGACCCAGCATCACCTCCGCACCCTGCCACTGCAAGAGCGGCTCTTTTTCTGTGCCTTTACCCTACGCTTTGCCATGTCGATCGTGATTTGTCAGAGCGGCCTCGTAGCGCTCCTGGGAGACGAAGATAGCGGCGGCTGGTTCGGCGGCGTCAAGCTCTACCAGCAGTGGCAACAGCAGGGCGTCGGGTTCTTCGATTTGCCTGCAGTCTTGACCGGCGCTTTTGAAGGCCAGCATCGCGGCTATCGCTATCTCCTCAGTACGCTGTTTCATCTCACGGGCGTCCCAACCCGCCTGATGGCTGCCACCCTCAATGGTTGCTTTGGCGCGCTCACCGCCGTCTTCACCTACCGCGTGGCCAACCGTCTCTTTTCCAGCTGGGTAGCCGAACGCGCCGGTTGGTGCAGCTGCTTGTTCCCTTCACTCATCATTTGGTCGGCTCAGACGGTGAAGGAACCGGTCGTCATGTTGCTCGAAACCGTTGCTCTCTATGGGTGTGTGCACATGAAATGCGCCGGCCTGTCGTTTCGGCATGCGCTGACATGCGTTCTGGCCATTCTGCTCCTGATTCCCTTCCGATTTTATGCCGCCTATCTGGTTGGTGCAGCCGTGATCCTCGCCCTCGTCTTGCCACGCATGCGGGAAGGCAAGACGACCCTCACGTCGGCGCTCGTCGTGGCTGCAGTGCTGCTTCCGATTCTGATCAGTTCCGGATTGCTGGCTCGGCATGAAGCCGAGTTCGAGAAGTTCGATGTGCAGCGTATTCAGCACTTCGGGCAGGCCGTGGCCACGGGACCGGGTGGCGGCTCAGGCGTCACCACGCACTATGATATGCAGACGCCGCATGGATTCGGGATGGCCGCCGTCGTCGGTGCGGCGCATGTGTTGCTGGCGCCATTTCCCTGGCAATTGGGACATGGCAGCCTGCGTATGCTGCTGACGCTGCCGGAGTTGCTGGTGTGGTGGTGGCTCTTTTTTGCCGGCGTCCTGCCGGGCGGTTGGTACGCCATGCGCCACCGCTTTAGCGACGTGCAGCTACTCTTGCTGTTTGTGTGCGGACTCGGCCTACTCTATAGCCTGTTATTTGGTAACGTGGGCTTGGCCTATCGCCAGCGGACGCAGCTCCTGCCCTGGCTGCTCATTTTTGCCATGGTGGGGTTGGAGCAGCGCCGGGCGGCGCTGCTTGCCTCACCACGGGTGCGCACCGGGCAGGACGACCGGCTGCAAGCGCGTTACCAAAGGTATTGACGCGGTATGCACACACTTTACCTGTGCTACTTTGGCTTGCGTGAGCCGCTCGTGCAGACGCAAGTGCTACCGTATCTGCGGCAGATACGGCAAGGCGGCGTTGCAGTCAGTCTGCTCACCTTCGAGCCGCGGTGCCGGCGGATGTGGACGCCGGATGAGGTGATAGACTGGCGAACCCGGCTGCACGCCGACGGCATCCGTTGGTTCTCGTTGCCGTATCACAAGCGGCCGTCACTGCCGGCGACGCTCTATGATATCGTCATGGGCGCCAGGGCGGCGTCTCGTCTGGTGCGTCGAGACCACATCGACGTTCTGCACGCGCGTGGCCATACGGCTGCGGCCATGGGCGTCCTCACGAAGCGGCATAGCGGGGGACGGTTGCTCTTCGATATCCGCGGCTTCATGCCGGAAGAGTACGCCGATAGCGGTCTCTGGCCGCCAGGTGGGCGCCTCTATCGCGGCGCTAAAAAGATCGAACGGCAGCTTTTTGCCGCCGCCGATGGTTTCGTCGTGCTCACGGAAAAAGCTCGCGGCATCCTGTTCCCGGGGTGCCGAGCCGCCGATGGGGTTGGCCGGCCACTCGAAGTCATCCCCTGCTGTGTGGATCTGCAACGCTTCCGGACTGCAGCACTACCGTCGAAGCAGGTCATGCGCCAAGAGCTGGGGCTGACAGGCCGCCGCGTCCTGGTGTATGTCGGCTCGCTGGGTGGATGGTATTTAACCGACGACATGGCGGCGTTATTGGCCGTCGCCCATCGCCAGGATGGTTTAACCTTCTCGATGATCCTGACGCAAAGCCCGGCGCGGCTCATCACCGAGCCCTTGCGCAAGTTCGGCGTGGCGCCCCGTGATTATCTCGTGCGCCAGGTGGCGCCCAACGAGATTCCCCGCTACCTGCACGCCGCCGATCTGGCGCTGAGTTTCATCAAACCTTGCGATTCGAAGATGGCATCATCGCCAACCAAGATCGCCGAATATCTTGCCAGTGGCCTGCCGGTGCTGACGAATACCGGCGTTGGCGATCTCGATGCGATCCTGACCACGCATGGCGCTGGCGTGCTGGTGCGAGACTTTGGACAAGCGGCCTATCGGCAGGCGCTGCTGGCGGCGCAGAAGCTGCTGCAGGAGGCCGGTGTTCAAGACCGTTGCCGTGCCCTCGCCCAGCGGCATTTCGATCTGGAAACCGTCGGGGGCCTGCGGTATCGCCGCCTCTATACCGTGCTATGTGGCGCGCCGCATTGAGCTTCATCTATGCAGCTGCTCGCGCTCGTTCCGAGTCTATACGACACCTCCCCGGGGCAACGCTTCCGCATGGAGCAGTGGGAGCCGTGGCTCCGCGCCTGGGGCGTGCAGGTTACCTTTGAGGCGTTTGAAAACGAAACGCTGCATCAGCTGCTCTACAAACCGGGACATCGCGCGCGCAAACTCGGCTTGGTGGCAGGCGCTTCTCTCCGCCGTCTGACTCGGCTGCGTGCCCTGCGTGACTATGATGCGGTCTATATTTTCCGCGAGGCAGCCCTGCTTGGCCCCCCGGTTTTGGAGCGCTGGATTTACCGGCAGAACATGCCGTTCATCTTCGATTTTGACGATCCCATCTTTGTGCCCTATAAAAGCCCGGCCAATGGGTACCTGAGCCGGTTGAAATGTCCCGCCAAGACGCGGACGATCTGCCGCTTGGCGACCTATGTGATGACCGGCAACCCATATCTTGCGAGCTACGCCCGCCGGGTCAGTGATCGCGTCTCGATCGTGCCCACGACGATCGACATGGCAAGGTACACAATCGAGGAGCCAAAATTGACCTCTGACCCGCCTATCATGGGTTGGAGCGGCAGCTATAGCACCATCCCATACCTCGACGGCCTGGCCGGCGCGCTGCAGCGTTTGGCTCGGCAGGAGCGCTTCCGTCTGCGCTCATTGGCACGCCACGATATCACCTCGACGGCGTCGAGGTCGACGCCCTGCCATGGCGTTCCGAAACCGAAGTGGCTGACTTACGTCCTATCGATATCGGGGTGATGCCACTTCCGGACAATCCCTGGAGCCGCGGCAAGTGTGGCTTGAAAGCGCTGCAGTATATGGCCTTGGGCATCCCGACGGTCTGCTCGGACGTCGGGGTCAATGCGGATATCATCCGGGATGGCGACAATGGTTTCCTGGCGGCGACGGAAGAGGAGTGGGTTGAGAAACTGCGCCGATTGCTGCGATCCGCCCAACTGCGGCAACAATTGGGGCGTGCTGGACGCGCCACCGTGGAAGCCCGGTATGCCGCCCAGGTACAAGCGCCGCGCGTGTATCGCATCCTGGAATCGGTTGTCGCTGACCGCCAACAGCAGCGCCACGCCATCAAAGGTCGTTAAGTGTATATTTTGGGTCTCACCACATTAGGAGACGCCGCTGCCGCGCTCATCTGTGATGGCGACTTGATCGCTGCGGCAGAGGAAGAGCGCTTTTCCCGCGTCAAGCATCACAGCGGTTTTCCCACGCAGGCCGTGCGCTATTGCCTAGAGGCGGCTGGCATGACGATCGGCGATGTCGAGCATGTAGCGCTCTACTGGAAACCCTGGATGCTCCGGCACAAAGCGTGGCAGACGCTAAAAGCGCTATGCCTCTCGCGTCACATGTGCCGGGCGCGCTTGGGGCGGGGCATGAGCCAGGTGCGGGAGAATTACCTCAGGATGCTCACGCTGCCCCGGATGATCCGCGACACCTATGGTCCCGGCAACTTTCGCTTCCACTACTTGGAGCACCATCTTTGTCACGCCGCCAGCGCGTTTTTCGTGTCGCCATTTGAGACGGCGGCGGTCCTGACCCTGGATGGCGCGGGAGAAGCGACCACGACCTTGTTGGCGCAGGGTCTCGACACCCGGCTCCGCATGCTGAAACGTCTCAAACTACCGCACTCCCTGGGACAGTTCTACTCCGCCGTCACGAACTTTCTTGGCTTTGATATGTTTGCTGGTGACGAATGGAAGGTGATGGGCCTGGCAGCGTATGGGGAGCCCGAATATGACGATTTCTTCTCGCAGCGCGTGCTCTCGATGCGTGGCGATCATGATTTTCGCGTACATATCGATATGCTGGACCATCACTTGGCCAAGCGCTATCACTTCAGCGAGGCGCTCATGCACACGCTGGGACCCCCTCGGCGGCCCGATGAGCCCATCCTGCCACGGCACCAGAACATCGCGGCCAGCGCCCAGCGCGTGCTTGAAGAGGTGGTGCTGCATCTTGTGCACGGCCTCTACAAGCAGACCCGTGAAGAGAATCTGTGCCTGGCGGGCGGCGTGGCGTTGAACTCGGTGATGAACGGGCGAATTGTCCGGGAGTCGCCCTTCAAACGGGTCTTCATCCAGCCGGCTGCCGGGGATGCCGGTTGCGCCTTGGGCGCGGCCTATCTGCTCTATCATCACCGCCTACGGCAACCGCGGGCATTCCGCATGGATCACGTATACTACGGTCCCTCGTTCAGTTCGGCGACCTCCGCGGCCGCCCTGCGCGACGCCGGGTTATCGTTCGAGACACTGGCGGATACGGAGCTGCTGCCACGCGTGGCCCGGCTCATTGCCGATGGCGCGATTGTCGGCTGGTTTCAAGGGCGTATGGAGTTCGGTCCACGGGCGTTGGGGAATCGCAGCTTTTTGGCCGACCCCCGCCGTTCTGATATGCGTGCCCTTTTGAACCACAAGGTCAAGTTGCGGGAGTGGTTCCGCCCGCTCGCTCCGTCGATACGGGAAGAAGTGAGCGACACGATCTTCGGCAAGCCGTATCACGATCCGTTCATGCTGACGGTACTGACCGTGGCCGAACATCAGCGCGAACGGATTCCGGCCGTCGTTCATGTGGATGGTACGGCTCGGCCTCAAACCGTGAGTCCGAAAACCAACCCGCGTTACTGGAGCTTACTCCATGAGTTCGAGTGCATCACCGGCGTGCCGGTCCTGCTGAATACCTCGTTCAATGTCCAGGAACCGATTGTGTGCCGCCCGCAGGATGCCATTCAGACCTTCCGGAACACCACCTTTGAGGCTCTCGTTCTGGAAGACGACCTCGTACTACGCCATTGAATAGCTTTGCTTATGTTGTCGCATGTTGTGCACATCCTTCGCTGCCCCCAATGCCTGTGTGAGCTCTTGCAGGCTTGCAACATGGTGATACCCGCAGCCGAGACCGTGCTGTGCTGCCCAAACTGTCTGGAGACGTTCCCAGTTATCCATGGCATTCCCCGCATGCTGCTCTCGCCCATGCGTGACGCAGTGAGAGGAGAAGGTGAGACGCGTGCGGGCGATGCTTCACAGGTGAATACCGCGCTCAGTTTCGGTTTTGAATGGAGCCATTTCTCGGAGATGTACGAGGAATGGGAACATAACTTCCTCGACTACATGGCGCCACGTCGAGCCGAAATTTTTCGTGGCAAACGGGTCTTGGATGTCGGCTGTGGCAGTGGGCGTCATGCGTATTACGCCGCACGGAATAGCGCGGCAGCGCTGTCCGGGTCATAGCTGATGTGTGGTATCGCCGGCGGCGTCGTTGCCGACAACCGTGTGGAGCTGGAGCCGCACGTCGCGCTGATGACCGAGGCGCTCCGGCACCGCGGTCCGGATGATTGGGGGATGTGGACGGATGAGCTGTGCGGTCTTGGCCACCGCCGCCTGGCGATTATCGATGTGTCCCCCGAAGGCCGGCAGCCGCTGTCGAATGAGGACGGCACGATCTGGCTAACGTTTAGTGGCGAGATTTACAATTTCCAATCCCTGCGCCACGATCTCGAAGGACTCGGGCACCGCTTTCGCACCCGTACGGACTCCGAGGTCATTGTGCATGCGTACGAGCAGTGGGGACCGGCGTGTGTCGAGCGCTTCTGTGGCATGTTCGCATTTGGTGTCTGGGATCAGCGTCGGCAGCGTCTCTTCCTGGCCCGCGATCGGATGGGCGTCAAGCCGCTGTTTTACACTCAGGCGGGTGGGCGTTTCCTCTTTGCCTCCGAACTCCAAGGTGTGCTCGCCGGGCTCGATACGCCGCACCAGGTGTCGTTGCCGGCGCTGGACGCCTATCTGTCGTGGGGTTATGTGCCCGCGCCGCAGACCGCCTTTCGCGGCATCTGCAAACTTCCCCCCGCGCAGTGGCTGACGCTCGATCTGACACCAACAGGGCCTGTCCTGCGTGTGCAGCCCTATTGGTCGCTTACCTATGGCCCCAAACGCCATCTCTCTGAACACGAAGCGGGCGAGATCTTGCGCGTGAAGTTCCGAGAGGCCGTGCGTCTGCGCATGATCAGCGATGTGCCGCTTGGCGCTTTTCTGTCCGGCGGGATCGATTCCAGTGTCGTTGTCGGGCTCATGGCGGAAGTGTCGGATCGTCCCGTGCAGACATTTTCGATCGGATTTGAGGAGGCTGCTTACAACGAGTTGACGCATGCCCGGTGCGTGGCCGCCTACTGGCGCACGGAACACCACGAGCACATCGTGCAGCCGGATGCCTTGACGGTCCTCCCCAAGCTGGTGCGCCATTATGGTGAGCCCTATGCCGATTCTTCGGCTATTCCGACGTTCTACTTATCGCAGATGACACGGCATCAGGTCACGGTTGCGCTCACGGGCGATGGCGGCGATGAATGCTTTGCGGGGTACGAGCGCTACCTGGGTAATGGCATAGCGGCGTGGCTGCAACGTCTGCCCGCTGGCGTGCCGTGCGCCCGTCTGCTCAGCCGTGTATTGCCCGATGCACGTAGCCCGCAGCACGTGCTCCGGCGGGCCAAGCGCTTCCTTGCCGCCGCGGCGCAGCCGATGGCGGCGCGGTATGGCCACTGGGTGGGCTGTGTCGGGGCGGACCTCAAACGGCAGCTCTATAGCGGCGACGTCCGCCTGTGCCTGCCCGACGACCCCTCGACGGCGTGGATGGCCTCGCTCTTTGCGGCCAGGTGCGATCTCGATCCTGTCGAGGCGGCGATGGCGGTCGATGTGCAATCCTATTTGCCGTACGATCTTCTCACCAAAGTGGATATTGCCTCTATGGCCAACGGCCTCGAGGCGCGCTCGCCCTTCCTCGATCACGACGTCATCGAATTTGTTGCTCGCCTCCCCCGGCGTATGAAGCTGCACGGCATGCAAGCAAAATATCTGCTAAAGCGGGCATTTGCCGACGTGCTGCCACGGGAGAACATGCGTCGCCGCAAGATGGGATTCGGCGTGCCCATCGGCACCTGGTTACGCGGTCCTCTGTGGCCCTTGGCGTATGACGTACTGCTGGCGCCTCGAGCGTTCGAACGGGGGTATTTTCAACCGGCGGCCGTGCGCCGTCTGGTGATGGAGCACATGGCGCGCCGGACGGATCACAGTGTGGCGCTTTGGGCGCTGTTGATGTTGGAACTGTGGCACCGCGAGTTCATCGATCAAGGCTGAGCCCCCAGCTCTTAGTGCCGCGCCCTTGTGCAATTGCACCTACACGAATCAGAAGGAAAGAACATGACCAACAGCCATAGATATCTCGGATATGCCTTAGTGGGATTCCTCTTGATTGGAGGATGTCAGAGAGGGGGGGGGGAAGAGCACCCTACCGAAACCCCACACGTCACTGCACCGCAAGAGGCCCCAGCGGGCACGCCACGCCGTCCGGACCAAAGGACGCCTGCTATTTCCACGCCGCAGCGCCAGGCTGAGGAGTTTCTCGCCCTCGTCCCTCCGAAGCGCGAGCCCCGCACGATCGAACTCGTGTCCTGGCCCGTTACAGCTCCCCCGACGACCGATGGGAACGCCCAGGAGGCGGTGTGGGAAATGGCCCCAGCCATTACGACGCTGGATTTTTCCTCCCAGCGGCCCATTACTCTGCGATCCGTCCATACGGATGCATCCCTTTTTTTCCTCGTCACTTATCCCGATACGGCACCGTCGGAAACCCATAAGATGTGGGCATGGGATGCCACCGAAGGTATCTACAAGCAGAGTGCCGACCGCGAAGATCTATTTGTCTTCAAATGGAGCTTGGTGGGGAACACCGTCAATCTCGCGTTGCGGGACGCTGCGCCCCATCGTGCTGACATCTGGTATTGGAAGGCCCACCGAACGAATACCATGGGCTATGCGGACGATAAGTGGCAATCGGTATCGTCTGAAGCCGGTCCCAAAACCAACAAGATACCCTCGCCAACCAATAGACCGCTCTACCTCCGCCGTCGCGGCGACGCGGGCCAAGCGGCCTACGAGGCAAAGCTCGTCCACGAGTATCAAGGCGATAGGATCCCGAAATACTATTCCCAGCCACCTACGGAGAGCCGCGCCGATGTGCAGGCCAAAGGGGTGTGGCGCGATGGGCAATGGACGATTGAATTTGCACGGCAGCTGCAGACCGGCCACACAGATGACATCGCATTTGCTGCGGCAGGCGTCCATCTCTTTGGCGTGAGTTGCTACGAGATGGCGTCCGGCCCTGTGAATCCCGCCTTGTCCCAACCGTTGTACAAAACAGGCGATACCTTTGACCGGCTCCTTCTCCGGGTTGTCTCCAGGAAGCGGCGTCTAGCTGAAAAGGATCAGTGATGCGTCTCTCGTACACGTCGGCGCGGCGCATGGGGATCGGGTTGCTCTTGGGCATGATTCTGCTCGTGGCAACCGTGTCCATCCTCAGTTTGCATGGAGCTGCCTCACAGCTCCATGCCAATATCTATGAGCAAAGTTTTAAAGCGCAAGCCTTTTCCGAACTCGCACTGCTGTTTTCGCAGGCGAGGGGCGATTTCCATAAACAGCGCCACGGTGAGCAGTTTACCTTGAGCGGGCTCATCGACCGCCTCGATGCCATTCGCAGCGGGCTTGCCAAGCTCCGGCAAGTGCCCCTAACGCGGCTCGAGCATCAAGGCCTCCGGGTGCTGATAACGGAGGAAAAACGGTTCCGCACCGCCGTCTATGCTTACCAGATGTCGATCTACGAAGATACCTCACAAGATTATTCTGCCAGCACATTGCGCGCGATTGACGATGTGATTGCCACCGCTGTGGACTAGGCCATCCAGCACCGACATGCCGTCACCCGTGAGATCGAGCGGACCAACACAGAACTCGATCTCGTGATGGCGCGGACCACGATACTCCTAACGGGTGGTGTGGTCGTCACGATGGCCCTGGGCATTGTCGTGAGTATGCTGCTCGCCCGTGCGTTAGCGCGTCCCATCGCCACGATGCTGCAGGCGACGCAGGCCCTTGCCCAGGGCCAATTCTCGCACCGGCTCCAGATACCTTTCCGTGACGAAGTCGGCCAACTGGCGGCGGGTATCGACGCCATGGCGGAGCAGCTCGAAGCCGCTGAAAACCGCCAGCAGACGACGCTCACCGAACTGCACGGCACCAAAGAGGCGGCAGAAGCCGCCAGTCAGGCCAAGAGTGACTTTTTGGCGGCCATGAGCCATGAGATCCGCACGCCTATGAACGGCGTTCTCGGCATGGCCGAGCTGCTGGCTAAGACCTCTCTTACCGATGAGCAGCGCCACTTTGTCAACACCGTTCATCGGTCTGGCGAAACGTTGTTGGCGCTCATCAACGACATCTTGGATTTTTCTAAGATCGAAGCGGGTATGCTCGACCTGTCCTACGTCGACTTTGACCTGCGTGACACGGTCGAAGAGCTGGGCGAGCTGTTTGCCGAACGGGCCCACCGCAAGGGCCTGGAGCTCATCTGCCTCTTGCGGGAGGAGGTCCCGACGGCGGTGCGAGGCGATTCGGTCCGCCTACGCCAGATCCTCATGAATCTCCTGAGCAATGCCATTAAATTCACCCACCAGGGCGAGGTTGTGCTCCACGTCGGCGTCCTGGACGCTACCGCGGAGCCTCCCATACTGCGTTTTGAGGTCCAGGACACGGGCATCGGGATTGCCCCTGAAGTCCAACCATGCCTCTTCGATGCCTTTACCCAAGCCGATAGTTCGATCACCCGCCGCTATGGCGGAACCGGCCTCGGACTGGCGATTACCAAACGCCTGGTCGAGATCATGGGCGGCACGATTGGGGTGGAGAGCGCATTGGAGCAGGGCGCTACCTTCTGGTTGACGATCTGCCTGCCTCCGGCCTCGCCCGCGGCTCTAGCGGCCGAGCCACGACGGAGCGACCTGCGCAACTTACGCGTGCTCATCGTCGATGATAATGCCACCAACCGCGAGATTCTGCATCATCAGGTCCTCGCCTGGGGCATGCGCAACGGCAGCGCCGCCTCAGGACCGCAGGCCCTCAGTATGCTCCGCTCGGCCATGGCGCGAGGGCAACCCTATGACCTGGCTATTCTGGACATGTATATGCCGGATATGGACGGCCTGGCGCTCGCCCGCACTATCAAAGCGGAGGCCGCCATTGCCGCGGTGCGTCTGGTCATGCTCACGTCGGCAGGAATTTATGGCGATGCCGAGGCCACCCGGCAGGTGGCGTCATGGGATACTTGAGCAAACCCGTCCGTCAATCGCAGCTCTATAACGCCCTGATCACCGCGATGGACTACCGTAATGAGCGACGGGTTCCTCAGCCACCCGTCGCTTCCCAGCTCCCGACCCATACGGTGACGTTTACGGGACGCATCCTGCTGGCCGAGGACAATGTTGTCAACCAAATTGTCACTGTGGGCATGCTTGAGAGCCTGGGATGTCGGGTCGATTGTGTGGACAATGGGCAGGCTGCACTTGCGGACCTGACCCGTACCGCCTATGACCTCGTGTTGATGGACTGTCAAATGCCGGTGATGGACGGTTTGGAGGCCACGCAAGCGCTTCGGGCGCGCGAAGCCTCGGGCACACAGGCGCGTCTGCCAGTCGTTGCCTTGACGGCCCATGCCTTGGAAGGCGACCGTGAGCAATGCCTTGCCGCCGGCATGGATGATTACCTGAGCAAACCGTTTAGCTTGAACCAATTGCGCGACGTCCTGAGTCGCTGGCTGCCCACACACACCGCGGCTCCTGCCGTGCCGCCGCCGTCCGCGTCGTCCGCTGTGCCAACGGTGAAGGCCTTGGCTCTGCCTGCCGGACATCTCGATCCCGGGGTGCTTGACCGTATCCAAGCGCTGCAACAGCCAGGCAGGCCCGACGTGCTAAGTCGTGTGCTGCAGGGATATCTGACGGCCTCCCGGGAGTTGATGGGTGGCCTGCGAAACGGGGTCACGCAGAACGATGCCACAGCCCTCTGGCAGGCGGCGCATACCCTGAAGTCGAGTAGTCACAATGTCGGCGCGTTAGCTCTGGCGGCGCAGTACCAGGAGATGGAACGCATTGGGCGCACCCACTCTCTGGAACATGCCGCCGAACGCCTGCGCGCCATCGAAACGGAGTACGCGGCCGTGTGTGAGGAATTAGCCGCCTATCTGCAACGTCGAGATGCCGCAGGCCAGACCGAGGCGCCGGTTCTTGAGCCCGCCTCGGCGACGCCTACTGGCGTGGCCGCCACGTTGCTACTCGTCGATGATGAACCCACCAACTTGGACCTCTTGCAGGCGATGCTGGAACCGGACGGATACCGACTCCTTACCGCCACGAATGGGAATGAAGCCCTCGAGCGCGTCCGGCGTGACCGGCCGGATGTGGTCCTCCTCGATCTCATGATGCCGGATCTGGACGGCTTTGAGGTATGCCGCCGTCTCAAAACCACCGGGCCGTGGCAGACCATTTCCATCATTATCCTGACAGCATTGGACCGACCGGAGGATTATGCCCGGGCTTTTGAGTATGGGGCCGATGACTTCATGACCAAGCCTGTGGACGCGACGATGCTGCTAGACCGCGTCCGGGACTATCTACGTGCGCGGCATTTCCCAGATGCGTTCTAGGCCAGTAAGGACGATACGCGCGTGAGCATCGACACACGGCTGCGTCCCCAATCCTGCACGCTCCGTCTTCCATCTTTCGTCTTTTGTCCATCTGGCAGCTCTCCGTCGGCGTCTGCTGGGCCCATGCGGGTTGTGCGCATTATTGACCGGCTCAACATCGGCGGCCCGGCCAAGCATGTGGTGTGGTTAACGGCGGGGCTCAGCGACACGTTTGACGTCGTGCTCATCACCGAGACGGTGTCGAAAGGGGAGGGTGATATGGGCGCCTTCGCCCGTGCCGCGGGCGTGCGGCCCCATGTTGTCGCCAACATGCGTCGCGAGTTGGGGCTACACGATATCGTCGTCGTCCTCAAACTGCTGCGTTACCTCTGGCGTCTGCGGCCCCACATTGTGCACACGCACAAGGCCAAGGCTGGCGCTGTTGGGCGGCTCGCGGCGCTGCTCTATAAATGGATGACGCCCTCGGCGCTCTGGCTGCGGCCGCGTGCGTGCCGGGTGGTGCATACCTACCATGGTCACGTCCTCCATAGTTATTTCGGCGCGATCACCTCATGGTTGTTTCTCACCATCGAGCGGCTATTGGCCCGGTTTGGCACCGATTGCATCATTACCCTGAGCCCGCAACAACAGCACGAACTGCGGGACCGTTTTCGCATCGGGCGGCCGGAGCAATTTCGGTTGATTCCCCTTGGGCTCGATCTCGATGTGTCTTCCGTGCGCCATGGGTATTTGCGGCACGAACTCGGCGTGGCGCATGACGCCTTACTCGTTAGCAGTGTCGGACGTCTGTGTGACGTGAAGCATCATGCCATGTTGCTGGAAGCCGCGGCGTGCCTGCTCAGGCCGCTATCGGACACGTACACGCCCGTGCGGTTTGTCGTGATTGGGGACGGGTATTTGCGTCATGAGCTTGAGGCGTTGGCGCGCAAACTGGGTATTGCCGCATGGGTTACGTTCACCGGTTTTCGTGACGATGTCATGTCGCTGTATGCCGATTTCGATGTTGTGACGCTCACGTCGCTGAACGAAGGGACACCGCTCTCGCTGATCGAAGCCATGGCCTGTGGCCGTGCCGTCGCGGCTACCGAGGTCGGGGGTATCGTCGATATCATGGGCGCACGGCAGGCATCTGCGCACGGTTTTTCGGTCTGGGACCATGGCGTCACGGCGCCGAGCCAAGATGTCGCCGCCTTGACACATGCCCTGCGCTACATCCTCACCCGGCCGATGCTGCGCTGCGAGATGGGCAGGCGAGGTCAGGCGTTTGTGAGAACGTATTTCTCCAAAGCGCGTTTGGTGCATGATATCGAGGGATTGTACCATGACATCCTATGATGGGGATCGGTTGAGGGCTGAGGAGGCTTAGCGATCGTATCCGTACCCACCGTGCATGCGCTCTTTGCGTCACGACCGTTTTGCAGGTATTGGCCTGTATAGTTCGATACATCGCTTTGATTATCAGGATTTTTGTTGCTCGGATTTTAAGTTCCTGGACAAAATGAGCGACATCGTTTTTCCAGAGGAAAAATATGAATTTAATTCTGTTCAGGCACTTGAGGAAGACACGGATGCGGAGGCTTCTTACGAACAACCGCGGCAGCACCCTGACAGAACTCCTCATAGTGACCGTTGTCATCGGTCTACTTGCCCAAGCCGGGGCTACGGTTTCCCTCGACCTGATGCCGCGCTATCGGTTGCAAAGTGCGGCTCAGCAGCTTGCCTGGGACATCATGCGGACCCGGCGACAGGCCGTCAAACAGAACCAATCGATGACGGTCAGGTTTGCCGATGCGTATACCTATACCATCTGGGCCGATGCGAATGCCAATGAAGCCGTTGACTTTGGAGAAGCCGTCGATAAAACCGTGGACATCCATGATATCGCTCCCGGCATTTCGGTGACGACAGAGGCGCCCTTTCCCGTCATCCTGGTCTATACCTCCCGGGGTGTCCCGAATGTGCCGGTCACGCTGACGGTTGCCAATGGTAGTGGAGCTAAAAATGTTCAGCTTCGTATCACAGGTCATATCGACATCTCCTAACCGAATCAAGGGCGGACGCCTGGGTTCAGGAGCACGAGTCGGCTCTGCATGGGGATTTACCCTATTGGAAGTGCTCTTTGCCATGGCGGTGATGTCGGTGGGCCTGCTCGGCGTCTCGATAATGCTGACGCATACCACGCAACAGCAGGCAGTCAATGCCAATCGGGCGGTCGCCACGACCCTCGCACGCGACCAGCTCGAACGGATTAAACGCGCCGCCTATGCTAACGTGATAACGGCAAATTATCCACCCGAAGCCTACGGGACCATCGTGGGTTCTAAACAGTTTCAACAAACCGTTGCGATTGCCATCGATACCCCACTCCCGAATACCAAGACCGTCACCGTCACCGTGACCTGGACCGACTCGTCGGGGGTGAGCCGAAATGCAACACTGAATACGGTTCTAGCGCTATGAACGATCGACGTTTGACATCTATCCATCCCCATCGTGCAACTCGTCGCCTCCTCCGGCGCGAGCGTGATACGGCGGGCTTTACGCTGGTCGAATTGCTCATTGCCCTGACCGTCAGTGCTGTGCTGTTTGCAGGTATTGCACAGGTTTTTATCCCACAGCGCAAGAGCTATGTGACACGCCAGCAGGTGGCGGCCATGCATCAACAGGCGAGGGACGCCATGGGCTTCATGGCCCGCGAGCTGACCATGGCGGGTTATGACCCGACGGGGTGCGCCTGCGCGGGCATTGTAACCGCGACTGCGACCACGCTCCAATTTACTCAAGACATCGATAGCGGTGGCGATGGCGATACGGGCGATGCCAACGAAAATGTGACCTATGCGCTGTACGACGACGGGGGTGATGGTGACCAAGACCTCGGACGCGATACGGGTGGCGGACTGGTGTTGGTCGCGGAGAATGTCGAGACCTTGACCTTGGCTTATACGTTGGCAGATGGGACGACGACCGCCGCGCCAGCAGACCTGACCCAAATCCGAGCCGTCGATATCACGTTAATCGTACGCACGGCTCGTCCCGATGCACAGTATCCCATGAACAATGGCTACCGCACCCATCAACGTACCGAGACGGTTCAGGTCCGTAACCTGGGGTTATAAGGGCAGGACCATGACGGTTTACCAAAGCAGAGGAGGTCAACCGGATGAGGTCTTGCACGACCCTGTTTCCCCGGATGTCTCACGGGACTCGCGGCACGACCGCGAACATGGGGGCAGCCCTGATGAGTGCGCTCCTCGTGATGGTGATCATGACGGGACTGGGGACGGCGGCTATCACCCTCACCACGTTTGACAGTGAGATTACCGCCAACGACCGCAGCGCGACGCAGGCGTTTTATGTGGCGGAGAGCGGTGTGCAGCATGCCATCGCCCTTCTCAAGGGTGCCGGCGGCGTGGCGAACGGATTTGATGATGAACTCACGGCCCATGGCGGCGTGATGCTTCACGATGTGGCCTTGGGCAACGGCTTCTACACCGTCACGGCCTTGGACAACAACGATGACGCGGACCAGACGACGGATAGCGACGACCGGATTTTTGTCCGGTCAGTTGGACGTCAAAATGGTGCGGTCAGTATGATCCAGGTCACGGTCACCGCCCGTGCCGGCGCAGGGGGTGCGTTGGGGGGCATCATCACGGAAGATGACCTTGCCCTCCCAGGCGATGCGAACGTCACGGGCGCTTGTGGCAACGTGCATTCCAATGGCGACATGGATGTGTCTGGCAACCCGACGATTGACCAGGACTTGACGGCGCAAGGGGTTGTCACCATTGGGGGTAGCCCGACTGTGTGGGGCAGTATAACCAGTGGGGCTGCAGCTCAAACGATTCCCTACTTCAACCCCGCCGATTATGCCAGCTACGCCTCCTATCAACTCCGAAGTGATGGCAAAGTCTATAATGACAGTAGCGTGATGGTTGCCGACGCCAACAGCAGCCTGTGGAATGGCTGGCTCTACGACGCGGATGGGGGGGAGCATGGTGCAGGGAAATGGGATTTAAGTTCGGATAACACAGAGAATGGCATGCTCTATATCGAAGGTGACGTGGCGGTGTCCTCCAATGACCCCAACTGGAGGACGACGCTGGTGGCGACGGGGTCGATTGAACTCTCAGGTAACTTTGGCATCATCAATGAGCAGAATGGTTCCCATCCGCAGGGGGTGCAAAATCTCCTTTTCGTCGCGGGCTTGGACCTCAAGATTAATGGCAATCCCGACCAAAGCTGGGCAAAGGGCGTGATGGCGGCGGGTGAGCAGATTCAGGTCAGCGGTAATCCCAATCTTACGGGTGCGCTTATTGCATCGGATTTCAGTCATATGTCCACCACGGTGGTGCATAATGAAATATTGGGTGTGCTGGGGCTGCATTGCGACGATCTGCTAACCGCCGGGATAGGCGGCAGTTCTAGCGTGACGATGACGGCCTAGCAGGATGTTCGGAACTAAAGGGTATGGATGAAAGGTGAAAGTCACGCTGAATATTTCGGACGAGCCGCGATCCGCAGCCCTGTCCTTGTCCCCGTCCCGCAGGTCAGGTGGCGGTCCGGTTGTGGCGAAAGGTCTTCCACCTCTGCCTTACCGTGAGCGATACTGGCAAACACCGACCAGGAGAGACGATGATGAGACGATGGATGCTGCTTGGCGGGTTGTGTACGATGCTGTGCAATCTGAACCCCTACCCGCTCGACGCTGCGAGCGAACTGCACTTTGGCGTGTATACGACGGATAAACCCACGGCCATGGTGAGAAAACTGCGGCCCATCTTAGATGCGCTGGAAATCGATTTGAGCCAGCGCCTGGGTGAGCCCGTGACCATCCTATGCAGGTGGCACGAGACTATGCCCAAGGGCTGCAGGACCTCGTAACCGGCAAGGTGGACGTGGCCCGTTTGGGAGCTGCCTCTTACGTGCGGGCAAAAGCGGCCAATCCCCAGATTAAGATTCTGGCGATGGAAAATCACCGGGGTGGCAAAACCTTTCACGGCGTGATTTGTGTGCACGCCGATAGTCCCATTCACCATGCCCGCGATCTGAAGGGTAAACGCTTTGCCTTTGGCAACGCGCGCTCAACCTTCGGCCACTACTTGTCCCAGCAGTACCTCCTGGACCACGGACTCAGCGTTTCCGATCTCGCCGGGTTTGCCTTTTTAGGCCGACACGATAAGGTGGGGGAAGCGGTGGGAGCCGGCGGGTTCGACGCGGGCGCGCTTAAAGAGAGCACGTTTGATAAGTTGGTTCGCCAAGGCGTTCCGCTGCGGGCTCTGGCCAAACTGCCCATCGTCACCCGACCTTGGGTGGCTCGTGGTGGATTCCCCGGGCCGTTGTACCGGGCTATCCAGGACGCCCTTCTACAACTGAAGGCGCCCAAGGCGGTCAAGGCGCTCAAAAAAGACGGTTTCCTTCTGGGTCACGATGCTGACTACGATGGGATTCGGGCTGCCATGGCGCGTGCGGCCGCCTTCGATCCCCATGGCGTGATGGCGGCGGAGTAGCCCGATGCAGGGCTCGCCTCACGCCACCCCACACCGCCCTTGGCCCTTGAGACGCCAGCTGATGCTCGGCCTCGGGGGCATTGTCTTGCTTGCAGGTCAGGTGGTGGGAGAGGTGGTTCGTACTCTGGAAACGCAGTACTTGCATCACCGACTCAAGCAGCATAGCCAACAAATGCTCTCGATGCTGGCCGCCGCGTCGCTCGATGCCATTATCAGTGAGGACCGGCCGGTTCTCAAAACCATGGTGACCCAATCCGTGCGGCGCGATCCCCATATCGTGGTGGTGCAAGTTGAAAATGAAAGCGGCGCGCCGCTCATTGCCTGGCAGCGAGACGACACCTCACCTCACGACTCCCACCTTACCTTCACAGAAGATATCACCTACGAAGGGGAACGCTTTGGGCATATCCGGATTGAGCGAGATGTCCGCGACTTGCAGACGGATATTACGGCCCATGTCCGTACGATGCGTCTGTTCACCATCGGGGGGCTACTCGCCTTGGGCGCCGCTATCATCTGGTGGCTGCACCGCCTGGTCACGTATCCCTTGCAACAGATTCACCACCGCCTTACCGCCCTTTCAACTGGGGAACTCGCACCGCAGCAGACACGTACAACAGCGCGTGAATTGAAAGACTTAAGCGCTTCAGTGGATCGGCTGGCGGCGGCCTTGGAACTGAACCGGCAACGCGAAGCCGACCTGCAGCGGGCTCATGTTCTACTTCAACAGGAGAGGGACCGAGCTTTGGAAGGCGTCCGGGTCAAGAATGAATTCCTCGCCAACATGTCCGATGAGCTTCGCACCCCGCTGCATGGTATTTTGGGCTTTGCCAATCTCGGACTTGAGCGCGTCGCCACGGCCAATCCGGAGCGCCTCCGCAACTATTTCACCCGAATCCTCAGCAGTGGCGACCGTCTCTTGGGCCTACTTAATGATCTACTTGACTTGGCCAAGCTCGAAGCCGGTAACATGACGTTCGACTTCCAGCCCTGTAATCTCCTCTCTCTCTGTGCGGCGGTCACCGATGAGTTCCATGCCCTATTTTCGGAGCGGTCCCTCTCGCTTCATTTCACCCCGACCCCAGCCTCCACGACGGCTGTTGTCGATCAGGAGCGGTTTAGACAGGTGCTGCGCAATCTCCTGAGCAATGCCGTGAAGTTCTCGCCACCAGGGGGAACGATTACGCTGCGTCTATGCCATGGTGAGGCGGCCTTAAGCGTTTCGGTTCGGGACCAAGGACCGGGCATTCCGCCTGACGAACTCGAGACGATATTTGAGAAATTCACCCAATCGAGTCTGACCCAGACAGGAGCGGGTGGCACCGGTTTGGGTCTCGCGATTTGCCGAGGGATCATCGCGGCTCACCATGGACACATCTGGGCGAAGAATGGACCCGATTCCGGCGCAGAGTTGACGGTTGAACTCCCGATCCTAACCGACATCGTAGACGTGACCACGAGCGCTAGCGGGGATGACAGATTGCGAGAATCCATGCCAGCAGAGGAGCCGTCCGGCGTCGTACAAGGCGGAGCAGTATCAGGATAGCCCGCCGGCCTACTGGAGCGCTTTGAGCCCAGAAACGACCTTCGACCCTATGCTTGTTAGCGTCTTGGGTCTAATCTGCGTCTCCTTCGTCTGGAAGTATGCCCGAAGTCTGTCATGTCGTGGGAAGCTCGATTAGGACGACAATGGCGCGCTTTGGCGCAAACGTGCCATTTGTGTCCAGTAAACCGGACGCCTTGGCGTCTTTTTTTGCGTCGATACGACCTGAAAGCCAGAACTATTCTCAGCGCCCCACAGAGCCGTCAGCACGGCAAAGGAGAGTCGGATGCAGGTTTTAATTACAGGTGGAGCGGGTTTCATTGGTTCACATCTGGCTGAACAATGCCTCGAACGTGGCCATAAAGTCTGCATCATCGACGACCTCTCAACCGGTTCCCTCGAGAACATTCAACATGTGCAACGTCACCCCGGTTTCACCGCCTACATCGATACGATCAGCAACGCCCCGCTCATGGCTGAACTCGTGGCGATGAGCGACGTCATCTACCATCTCGCGGCGGCGGTTGGTGTGCGCTTGGTAGTCGAGAGTCCTGTACGAGCCATGGAAATGAACCTCCGAGACACTGAGATGGTCCTTGCGCTCGCGGCAGAGAAACGCAAGCGCGTTCTGCTCACATCGACCTCGGAAGTGTATGGCAAACGTGATCGCGTCCCCTTCCGTGAGGACGACGACCTGGCCATCGGGCCAAGTAGCAAGGGCCGCTGGAGCTACGCCTGCTCGAAAGCGATGAATGAATTCATGGCCGTGGCCTACTGGAAAGAGAAACGCGTGCCCACGGTGATTGCCCGGCTGTTTAATACGGTCGGTCCGCGGTAGACCGGCCGCTATGGCATGGTGGTGCCCAATTTTGTGCGGCAAGCCCTTACCGAGCAAGATATGACCGTGTTTGGCAGCGGCGAGCAGCGCCGCTGCTTCACCCATGTGACCGATGTGGTGCAGGCTTTGATCGCATTGGCGGAACATGCCGAGGCGGTGGGGCAGGTCTACAATGTGGGGAGTGATCAGGAAGTCACGGTCGCTGAGCTGGCGTGGCGCGTCAAACAGCTGACCGGGTCGGCGTCGCGTATCGTCTTTATCCCCTACGATCAGGTCTACGAGGAGGGGTTTGAGGACATCCTGCGGCGTGTGCCCGACGTGTCGAAGCTCCGTGACCTCATTGGTTATGCGCCTCAGAGGCGGCTCGATGAGATTCTGACGCATGTGATTGCGCACGAAGAAGCGCGTCTCGGTCATGCCGCACGGCTATGAGTGTGCCCATATCCCTCCTGCTGGTGAGTCTGGGCGCGTTCCTGAGTGGGGTTGTCTTGACGTGCCTTGCTCGTGCCGTCGCCTGGCGTCTGGGTGTGGTGGCTGCGCCGCGAGCCGATCGTTGGCATGCGAGGCCGACGGCCATGTTGAGCGGCGTGGCGATCTACGCGGCATGTGTGGGGGGGTATCTCGTCTATGCGCCGCCGCTCCGGCAGGCATCTCCCATTCTGATCGCGGGCACGTTCCTGTTTGTCACCGGGCTGCTCGATGATGTTGCTTGCTGCGGCTGGGGTGGTCGCGTGCGGGATGCACTTGCCATAGACGCATGTTAAGGTCTGCAATGACGTCATTACGCTGCTTTGGCTTGTCGGCCTGACCAATGCGATCAACTTGCTCGATAATATGGACGGGCTTGCTGCGGGTGTGTCGCTCATCGCCTGTGTCTTCCAGGGTCTCGCCTTTCTCTGTAACGGTCAGATGGCTGCGGCGGTATTGCCAGCTCTATTGGGCGGCGCATTGCTGGCGTTCCTCCTATTCAATTTCGCTCCCGCCTCGATCTTTATGGGCGACTGTGGCTCGATGTTTCTCGGTCTCATGTTGGCCGGTACCCCGTTGTTGAGCGATTACCGCCGTACGCCTAACCTGGATGTGGTATGGCTTGCGCCCGTCCTCATTATGGTGCTGCCGATATGTGACACCTGCATCGTCATGGTCACGCGAGCGCTGTCGGGCCGACCGATCGTCCAGGGTGGGTGTGATCACGTCTCACACCGTCTCGTGGCGCTCGGCATGTCAGAGCGGCGAGCCGTGCTCCACTTGTATAGTGTTGCCACCTGTTCAGGCGTTCTCGCCCTCTTGGTGCATGGGTTGCATGCCGACGTGATTGGATTGCTCGTGCCGAGCTTTGCGCTGATCGTCCTCGGCGCCGGTGTGTACCTTGGCAAAGTCCCCGTCTCTCCTCAGGCCGATGCGGAAGCAACGCGTGGCCCGTTGCGAGGGTGACGCCTGCCGCGTGCGCGCCTGTAAGTACCGAAACAAAATTAAATTTAGATCTTTCCTACTAAATTCATATTTTTCCTCTGGAAAAACGATGTCGCTAATTTGGTCCCGGGACTTATAAAGGTGATTCTGTCCCGGGACTTAAATCCGGCCGTTTTGCTTTCCGCCTCGTTCCGTTGCTTCTCCGTCCACACCCCAGCCTTGACTTGTCGCGCATCTCGTCTATATCCTATTCCTGAAAACGCTGCTGCGTGTGGAAAGCATTCTACCGCTCGGGCTGCGTCCAGACTCGTAAACGTCTTGTTTCCCCCGATGTCTCCACCGTACCCTTGGCATGCTAGCCAAGTGCGCCTCGCTTCGTCAGCACTGCGTTCCGGCCCTGGCCGTGGTATGCTAGCGGCAGAGGAAATCCTGCGTGGGGACGCTTTGCTGCTTGCGCTGCCCACGCCCGTCATACGCCGCCGTCGTGGAGTATGCTCAGTTATGTCGAATCCGGTTCATTTTGCTGACCGTCTGTGCGCCGCCATTGATGCCAAGGAGAGCCCCGTGGTGGTGGGGCTCGATCCCCGGCTGGAGAACCTGCCGCCCTTTTTGCTTCGGTCTTGCTATGCGGCCTATGGCCGGAGCACGCGGGCGGCGTCCGAGGCCCTGTGGCTATTCAACCGGACGATTATCGATGCTGTACACGACCTCGTGCCCGCGGTGAAACCACAACTCGCCTGTTATGAGCGCTATGGGCTAGAGGGATTACGCGCCTATTCCCGCACCGTGCAGTATGCTCGCGAGGCCGGTTTGCTGGTGATTGCCGATGCCAAGCGCAATGATATCGGCCCCATCGCCAGCCTGTATGCCAGCGCCTTTCTCGGGCTCTCCGCCGCATGTGAACCGGAGGAGCGCGGGGATTTTGTCGCCGATGCCGTGACGGTCAATGCCTACCTCGGCCGCGACGGCATTGAGCCGTTTGTGGACGGTGCGCAGCAATCTGGGACAGGGGTGTTCGTCCTGGTCAAAACCTCGAATCCTTCCTCAGCAGAGCTACAAGATTTGTGCCTCGACGGACGTCCGCTCTACGAGCATATGGGGGCGTTGGTCGAGACGTGGGGGCAAGAACTCCGAGGCGCTTACGGGTATTCAGCGATAGGGGCTGTGGTCGGCGCCACGTATCCGGAACAGGGGCGGCGTTTGCGCACCTTGATGCCTCATACCCCATTTCTGCTGCCGGGATACGGGTCGCAGGGGGCGACAGCCTCGGACGTCGTCGGGAGTTTCGATGCCCATGGCCGCGGGGCCCTCGTCAATGCCTCCCGCAGCATCATCTTCGCGTATCGTCGGCCGCCCTACGACACGTGTTATGGCGCGGCAGGGTATGGCGTGGCCGCACGGGCGGCGACACAGCAGATGCGGGCCGACCTGCGGCTGGCCTTTCTGGCGCGATAACCGACGGAGGTAGGAAGACAAAAATGTGTTATAATGGAGCCGCATATCCCCTAGAGTTGTGGTCATAGACGGGAGGAACGGTCACTGTTTTTCGCTCGCTCGTTGTGCGACGCACAACTGCTGTCCTCCAGCACAGCGCCGGTGCGGCGTGAGAGCGTCCGCTCCGTCCCCGGCGCGTGATGACGCAACTCACTGTACGCTTGGGCCCCGCTTGCTATCCACATGCTTCCTTGACAATATTTCCTGCACATCGCATGGATAGTCTTTCCTTATGGATGTGGCCCAGAGACCTACAGAGCTTGAACGAGAGGAGGACCGCTTATCAAGCGTATACACGGCAACACGACAGGGTTGAAAGCCAATCAAATCCGGCGTTTGCAACACATCTATCGCCGCAAGGTGCCGGCACAGCAGATCGTGACGCAAGAACTGGCACGGTACCTGTGTGAGCTGTCGCTTGAAATCGCTCGCCAAATCGGCGTGTTGATTGATCGCAAGGGTGGTATCGAGTCCGTCATGGTCGGCGACCATAAAGGGATTTTCTTGCCTGACCTGGGGCGCTTTCGCGTCGCCACAAATCGTCTGCGCGGGCTGCGCTATGTGCATACGCACTTGCGTGGCGAGCCGTTTACGGCGGATGATATGGCCGATTTGGCCCATCTGCGCTTTGATGTCATGGTTGCGCTTGGGGTCGGGGCCGATGGCTTGCCGGATGGGGCGCACGTGGCGTCGCTTTTGCCGGACAATCCCGAGGGCAAGCAGTGGGACGTCGAGGAACAGATGTCGCTGAACCGGCTGGAGGAAAATTTTCTCCGCTTCATTCAGTCGCTCGAGGAGGAGTTCGAGCGGACACAGCGCGCCTATGACGTGGGGGGGGACCGTGAGCGAGCGTTGCTCATGAGTGTGACCTCCGGGAGCAAGGCGGCAGCTGAGGAATCGTTGGATGAGCTGGCAGAGCTGGCGGAGTCGGGTGGCGTGGTGCCTGCAGACCGCATTGTTCAGCAGCGGCAGCGTATCGATCCGCACTACGTGCTGGGACGTGGGAAGCTCGATGAAGTCATCGTGCGCGGGTTACAAGTCGGGGCGGACCTGCTGATTTTTGATCAGAGTCTGACCCCCGGCCAGAGTCGCGCCATTGCCGAGCGCACCGAACTCAAAGTCATCGACCGCACGATGCTGATTCTGGATATCTTTGCCCAGCGTGCGCATAGCCGCGAGGGCAAGCTCCAGGTTGAACTGGCACAGCTCAAATATCTTATGCCCTATCTGGCCAATAAAGGCACGGCCCTGTCGCGTCTGGCCGGTGGCATCGGCGGGCGTGGCCCAGGCGAAACCAAGCTGGAGATCGATCGGCGGCGGGTTCAGGGCCGCATCAACCATTTGGAAAAGCAGCTCCACAGCGTGGCGCAGCGTCGTCACTTGCGGCGCCAACAACGCCAGCGCCGGCAACTCCCAGTGATATCGATTGTCGGCTATACCAATGCTGGCAAATCCACGCTGCTCAACGCGCTGACCAACAGTAGTGTTTTGGTGCAGGATCGTCTCTTCGCCACCCTCGATCCGGCGAGCCGCCGGCTGCGATTTCCGCGTGATCTGGAGGTGATTATTACCGATACCGTCGGCTTTATTCGGGATTTGCCCCCGGATCTCCTCGCCGCCTTTCAAGCCACACTGGATGAACTCCACGATGCCGATCTGTTGTTGCATGTGGTGGATGTGAGTAGTCCTTACATCGATGAGCATATCCAGGCGGTGGAGAAGATCTTGGGTGAGCTGGATCTCGATACGATCCCCCGGCTCATCGTGTGTAATAAAATGGATCTGGTCAGCCCTGAAATCGCGGATAATCTCGCGCGCCTGCATCAGGGCGTGGCGATCGCTGCCCATGATCGGCGGACGCTACCTCCATTGATCGAACGCTTGCAAGAGGTGATTGCGGCGCAGGCGCATGAGTTGACAGCTATTAGCTGTTAGCTATCAGCTATCAGCTATCAGCTATCAGTAAAGAAAGGTTATGAGCTGTGCGCTTTTCATGCCGCAGCCGCGCGGGACGAGGATGGGGTCGGAGATCAGAAGAGCGGTCAGGCAAGACGAAAGCGTTTAGAGCTGAGAGCTGAGAGCTGAGAGCTGAGAGCTGAGAGCTTTTCATACGGAGCACGTGGGATGCGCTTTGAAAGCAAAGTTGCGCTGGTGACTGGGAGTTCCCGAGGCATTGGCCGGGCGATCGTGTTGCGCTTGGCCCGGGAAGGCGCCGATGTCGTCATCAACTACCGGCAGCGCACCGACGCAGCCCATACGACGGCGGCGGCGGTCACGGCCTTGGGCCGCCGGGCGCTTGTGGTGCAGGCTGATATAGGTGAGGCCGAGGCGGTGCGCCAGTTGTTCGCGCGGGTGACGGAGACGTTTGGCGTGCTGGACTTCTTTGTCGCCAATGCCGCTGCAACTGCATTCAAGCCGCTGGTCGAGATGCGGGAGCATCATCTTGCTAAAACGTTCGCCATGACGGTCACGTCCTTGGTGCTCGCGGCACAACTGGCGGCTGAACTCATGCACAACCGGCAGGGGAAGATCGTGACGGTGTCCGGCATCGACGCCCGACGTTATATTCCGTTGCATGGGGCGTTGGCCGCAGCCAAAGGCGCCTTGGAAGTCCTGACGCAATATCTGGCATGTGAATTGGCTGGACGTGGTATCAGCGTCAACGGGGTCAATCCGGGCTTTGTCGATACCGACTCGGCGCATGTATTTGGGGACGAGATCTATCGCGTGCTGGCCCAGAACATTGCCACCTATACGCCGCAACAACGTGTTGGAACGCCGGACGATATTGCCAAGGTCGTCGCTTTTCTCTGCTCCGATGATGCGGCCTGGATCTGTGGTCAGACCCTGATGGTGGACGGCGGGCTCAGTCTAACCTCCCCGTTCGATATTCGACATTTGTTGGCTGCGCGTGATGCTTAAGTAAGCTGTCAGCTCTCAGCCGTCAGCTCTCAGCTAAGAGCCGCAAAGATTGTCCTTTTCCCACTGAGAGCTGAGAGCTGAGAGCTACGTAGCACATGGCCAGGCTGAGACCATTGCGGGGGAGCAGGGGCGTGATCTGGAGGACGCGTTGCATCAGCCACGTGTGCGCGAAAGGTGACCATCATGAGTCAACCGGCGGTACTTGTTCTGGACGATGATGCACAGGTGTGTCGCCTGTTGCAGCAGGCGTTTGCCACGTGGGGCTTGACGGCTGACACGCTGCAGGAGTCGCAGCATGCTCTCGAGGCGGTCCGGCGGTATACCTACGATGTGGTCTTGCTCGATGTCGTCTTGCCAGAGCTGAGCGGTATGGAAGTCCTCGTGCATCTGCGCCAGATGTGCCCGGCCAGTAAGATTATTATGATGACGGGCTACGCCGACAAAGCGATGGCCATCAATGCCTTGCGCGCCGGTGCCTTTGACTTCCTGGAAAAGCCGATCGATCTGACCTTGCTCTCGCATGCCGTGCAGCGAGCCCTGGAAGCCCAGGCGATGGCCCGGGCGCATCAGCACACTTTGGAAGAACTCCAGCGCAGTAAAGAAGAATTACAGACCTATGCGGTCCATTTGGAGCAGTTAAACGCAGAGTTGCGTGAGACCCACCATGCCATGTTAGTCTTGGCGCGCAATGCCGATCGTGCCCGGCACGACACAGAGGAGCGCATCGTGGCGCACCTGCGGTCGTTGGTCCTACCCCTCATCGAGGACATTCGGCACGATGAACGCCTGCAGCCCTATGAAACGCAGCTCAGCCTTCTGGGCCGTGCGATCGAGGACGCGGTCGCCGGTTTAGCGACCCATCTCGCCGTCGTTCCGTCGCTCTCGGCGCGGGAGATGCGCATTGCCGTGATGATCAAAAATGGCATGACGAGCGATGAAATTGCGACGTGTTTGCACATTTCCACGGAGACGGTGAAAACACACCGGCGCAATATTCGCAAAAAGCTTGGGCTCATCGGCTCCCGAGATCAGTTACGCGCCTATTTTCGAGCCTTGGAAGCAGACGATCTACCGCTGACTCAGCCCTAACCTGAGCCCGACGTCCTCATCATGATTTGCTACGGGGCTTACCCTCTCGATTCCTACTGGTTTTCTCACCGGTAGGGTGGGACGTTGTCCGACCCTCTCTAGCCAGTCCATCCTCGTTTTATGTTGAAATAGGTAGATATAATACCTATTAATATTACCAAAAATCCCCCTTGTTTTAATTTTAAGATCAACATATTATACTTCCATGTCTATATAGGAATGTATAAGCATTCGATGTAAATAAATACTCTACATTAATCATGAAAAATGTAGATATATTGAAACATGGAAATATATAAAACTATTTATTTCAAATAATATATACGCAAGAACAGTAAAAAATTGGCGTGAATACTTATATTTTAGGATGTAGAGAGGTTACGAGTCTATATGACGAAAATAAAGAGCTATCCCGCTCCGCTGGTCAAGTGGTATCTGACACTCATGCATGTCGCTGCGTTGAGATCCTCATGTCATGCGATTCGACTCGCACTCGGCATAGGAGAATCGGGAGGACTGCAGCACGAAATTGAGGACGTATCGTGTGAGGGGAGCCGAACCGGACGACGTCCATATCCTGATCACAGGCCCTCAACGTTTTCCCATACGCATACAGCCACAGATGCCGCTGTACGCCCAGTAGGGGGGCATGATGAGCGCCGAAACGCGCCGCCGCGTGCGGCCTGCATGGACACAGAGTGGGTAAGTGTTTGGGGTGGTGGTAGGGCGGAAGCCTTCCAATCGCGGGCGAGGCCAACGGCGGCACCACGGATACGGTGCGCATGCTTCATGGGCAGGAACAAGAGGAGCATGGCAGGTGATTCGCATTTTTATCGCCGATGACCATGTCGTGGTGCGGGAAGGCATCAAACGTATCATCGCAGATGCCACGGACATGCGCGTAGTTGGGGAGAGTCGGGCAGACCAACACGTCATGGCCCTGGTGGGAGCGCAGCCGGTAGATGTGGTGATCATGGATATTGCCATGCCAGGCGGGCATGGTCTCAAGTGCTCCAGGAGTTCAAACAGGCGCAGTCCCCGGTGCCCGTCCTGGTCTTTAGTGGTCATGCTGAACATCACTACGCCGTGCGGGCCTTCAGGGCCGGCACCAGAGGGTATTTGACAAAAGATTGCGACCCCGAGGAATTGCTCCAGGCCATCCGCAAAGTCGCCCAAGGCGGGTGTTATGCCAGCCCATCTTTGGCCGAACATCTCATTCTCTCGATGGCCCAGGAGGGCGAGCAGCCGCTGCATGCCCGCTTGTCGAATCGGGAATACCAGGTCTTGTGTCTATTGGCCTCGGGAAAAACGATCTCGGCTATTGGGGAGGAACTGGCGCTCAGTGTCAAAACGATTAGTACCTATCGGAGCCGGCTGCTGGAAAAACTGCAGATGCGCACGACGGCCGAACTGATCCACTACGCTATCCAGCAGGGCTTAGTGGAGTGAGCGCCACCGCGCGCCTTGGTGATCTCAGGCCGTCTCTGTACAAAACGGTGTCCATCGTTCCGCTCGCGTAGGATGCCGCTGATTTTGTCCACATGCTGATCACAAGCGAGCTAGGCAGAATGCGGCCCGTATGCACGCGTCCGCGCTGACCGTACCGGCAGGACGCATGCCGGCGTCTGTCCGCTGAGCCGTACGCTTCAGTCTGTGCCGCACACCGCCTACTACGGGGAGGTCCTCCTTTCCTCTGCTCCCTCCGGGCGGTCCCTATATGCGCGTTGAGGCGCACAACTCATGAAGGCGTGCCGACGCCTGCGAGGGGAGGAGACAACGGCACCCGATAGCACTGCGGTTGGATGTAACTGACAGGGCGAAGCTTTGCCTGCCGACTCTCTAGACCGAAGTTCCCCTGGCAGAATAGGCGGAGGGTTAAGTAGATCAACAGGTTGGCCCAATTCAAAAGTCCATTTACATGGGAACAATCCAACCTCCTGAAACGACATGGCTTATGGTCATACGTTTGCAGACGATGTCAAGCCCATGGTGCAGAATAGGAGCGAAAATTTTGCGATTTACATGGGAACAAAGGTCAATTCGTTTCAGGCTTTTGAGTTTTTATTCCAACAAGTTGTCGCCGAATCACGGGAGGAACTTCGGTCTAGACGGTATCCTACGTATCCTATACATCATCTGCATACCACATCGCGGCTGTGCCTGCTCCGGCGTGAGGAGGGATACCGCACGCCTTTGGTCTGGCCACATGAGAAATTTTTTCGGACATCAGCCCTTACGTTCACCGGTCTGTTTCGGGGTCGAATTTCTCCTCATCAGTGGCTCCGTGTTGCTGGCGGCTATGATCCGATTTAGTATGCATGGGATCATGGTACACAAAGGGGTTCCCTATATCCCCCACGCCTGTCTAACCGCCCTGGTGTGGCAGGTCTGTATGTATTATGCGGACTTGTATGACTTCCGGATTGGTTTGAGTGAGCGCCGGTTGTATCACAAGCTCATCCGGTCCTTAGCGGTGACGACGGTGGTGCTCATGGTACTCTTTTACATGCTGCCGCCGTTGATGGTCGGCCGCGGGATTATGTTCCTAAGTCTGCCGCTGGCCTTTGGCGTCCTTATTGGCTGGCGGCTTTTTTATCGCCATGTCCAAGCGATGCGGCAATTTCGTATCAAAGTCTTGATCATCGGTACCGGTGAGGAAGCGCAGCGGCTCGCTGGCGAGTTGGCGCGCACGAAGCCTCCCGGCTATGAACTCAAGGGCTTTGTCGGCCCCACGAACGAAATAGGTAAACATATCCTGTGAATACCCGTGTGATTGGCAGTTACGACCAACTGTCGGAGATTATTGAGCGCGAAGGCATTGATAAGATTGTGATTGCCCTCTCGGATCGGCGGGGCACATTACCCATGGAGATCTTGCTAAATTGCAAGTTGCGCGGGATCAACGTCGAGGATGTGGCGACGTTCTACGAACAAGTCAGTGGCAAAATCATGTTGGAAAATCTCCGGCCGAGCTGGCTGGTTTTTTCCGAGGACTTTTTCATTTCGCCCCTGTCGCGTGCCCTCAAGCGGCTCCAGGACATTGTGTTGGCTGTCGTTGGGGGCGTTATGGCGCTCCCGCTGGCCGTCGTGGTCGCGGTGTTGGTCAGACTGGATTCGCACGGGCCGATCTTTTTCACCCAAGAGCGTGTCGGGCAAGATGGCCACTCCCTTACGCTCATCAAATTTCGCTCGATGCAGGACGATGCGGAGGCCATAACCGGGCCGATCTACGCGGATGCGGACGACGCTCGCATTACCCGCATCGGTCGGGTGTTGCGCCGGATGCGACTGGATGAATTGCCCCAACTGTTCAACGTGTTCAAAGGGGATATGAGCTTTGTAGGACCCCGCCCCGAGCGGCGCTATTTTGTCGAACAGTTTGAGAAAGACATCCCTTATTATACGCGGCGCCTGAGCGTCAAACCGGGCATAACCGGTTGGGCCCAGGTGAAGTATCCGTACGGGGCCAACTCTGACGATGCCGTCGAAAAATTGCGTTTGGACTTGTACTATGTGAAGAATATGTCTTTCCTGCTCGATCTCTTTATCCTGCTGAAAACGGTGAAGATCGTGCTGCTTGGCCATGGTACGCGCTAGCGCCCCCAAGGCACCGGTATGCTGTCAGGCATCGATATGACTCTGCATGACGTGATGAGGGAGCGAGCGGACTGCTGTCGCATGCTCGTCCTATGGGTTTGCATCTACATGCTTGGCCTTGGCGCTCAAGCTTGGGGGGCGAGTAAGCGTCTCTTTCCGGATATCCATAGTCATCACATGCTCCATCGCCTCCATGATCATGTTACCGAAGATATCAATTTTATCTATATGTATAGCGCGCTCGCGTTGTTGGATCAGAAACCTCACAAAGGCGAATTGCATATATCGACATATGAATATACGAATATCATGCCACTGTTGACTCTCGATGTCTACCATAAGATAGATGTATATTTTCAGACTGAGATTTTCGATTACACAATTTGGGGCGTCATGGAGAATTATCTATTCCATGACATTAAGACTGTTGCTCATGAATATCAGCGAGATCAGTCTATAAATGAACTACGAGATATTCGAAAATCTTATCATCAGAATATAAATATGCTTGATGGTATTTATTATCATGAAGTTCAAAAACATTCAAACCCTCAAAACAACATAACATATCGAAACCGTACTGTAGAAAGAAAAATATATGATTTGGTTCATGACGATGTTTATGATCTTAAGCATATAGAAGATATACAGAGAAAAAATAAAAAATTTGGTATTACAAAAGTAATATCTGAACGAGATAATGATCGAGAAGACGAAAGAATTTACGGAAAACAAAAAGAGGGAATAGTTGCAAAATATATTAGCCAGATTTCTACAGCATTCTTTTCATTATATGAAAAGAAAATTCTAGCATGTTTTTTGTTTATCGTTTCTATTTTTATTAGGGTTGTTCCCCAATAGTTAATGAGGTAGGCTATCCTCCCCCAAACGATGGAGGGAGCCCAGCCAGGTCA
>CBCXVS010000031.1:0-37958 GCA_965178525.1 uncultured bacterium
AGAATAGGAGCGAAAATTTTGCGATTTACATGGGAACAAAGGTCAATTCGTTTCAGGCTTTTGAGTTTTTATTTCAATAAGTTGTCGCCGAATCACGGGAGGAACTTCGGATTAGCGGCCGCTTACGGTTGGCCCAACTCGATCCCACCGCGCCCAATCCCGCCGCCGACATCGCACGGCTGGTTGAGCCCTACGTCTCCGGCACGACCCCCCCGTTTGGCGCCGATGCTGGCACCGCCGCCTTAGCCGGTTTGATCTGGGGACCGGAACTCGCCGACGCCACTGGCGACCGTCGCTATGCCGAGCTGCTCGTGCAACTTGCCGAGCGCTATCGCCCCGGCGTCAACCACGGCGCCCCACCCCCATCCGACCCGGAATTTCGCACGGAAGATATGGCCATGAACGGTATGCTTCTGGGCCGTGCTTTCGAACTCGCAGGCAACACACGATACCTCGACCTGCTCACACCCTTCTTGCTGCAGGCCCGGATTCAGCAAGACGATGGGCTGTTCTGGCATTGCCGCTCGGCGCCCTACTATTGGGGCCGGGGCAACGGCTTCGCCGCCATCAGGTACAGCGAAACCCTCACCTATCTCCCCGAGGCGCATCCGGACCGCCAGACCCTGCTCACCATGCACCTGCAGCACCTGGGGACGCTGCGGCAGCGGCAGCACCCCTCCGGCATGTATCCGCAAGTGCTCAACGTTCCGGGCTCCTATGAAGAATTCACCGTCACCTGTATGGTCGGTTATGCGATGGCTCGCGGCCTGCGCCACGGATGGCTGGACGCCTCCTATCGGCCATCACTCGATTTGGCATGGCAAGGCGTCACCGAACGCATCGATAACGCCGCTGGCGTGGTCGACGCCTGTACCAACACGGGTGTGCAGAAAAGTTTGCGGGATTATCTAGATCGTCCGGCCATCTTCGGCCGAGACGACCGCAGTGGCGCGATGGCCCTCTGGTTTGCGCTGGAAATGGCCCAGTTACGCGGCGAAGCGTAGCCAGGCTCAGCACATTCAAGGCTGGTGATGTCTTTAGTTTTTATCCCCTCCCCCTCGATGGATGAGGGTGACTTAAATGCGGAATGCGGAATGTGTAAGATTTCTTTTATTCCGCATTCCGCATTCCGCATTCCGCATTCCGCATTCGTCCTATCCTCCCAGATACTGTCCAATCAGAGCCAATCGATCGCCCTCCCGAACCGGACTATCGAGGTCATGGCTGACGCCCAGCACCGCATCATTGACCAACACCTCGATATGTTCCGCCAGATCGCCGGTCTGGACATCCCAGAGCGCCTTGTGCAATTGCGGAAATCCCTTACTGAGACGGCGCAGCACCGTCCGCACCGTATCGCCCTCCTGCAAGGAATCGTGATACACCTTGCGGCTGCTGCCATCGCCACCCACAAATTTGGTGACCCAGGCGACAACCTCGATTTCCACCTGGCCGCTGGCCGCCGCAGTATGGACGTCATGTTCAGGCACTGGCAGTCTCCTCAACCCCCCACAACTCGGGGATGAGATGTTCTAAACCCTGTTCCCGGAGCGTGTCCGGAAGCGGCTTGCCGGTCTTCCGATCATAGCCGACCGTCTCGTACCAGACGTCCAACATCCGCTCCCAATTGGCGCCCACATCCTGGCCCTGCGCCGGGCCATCGACGGGCACAGAGCCATAGCGTTTCGACGGCCGTTCCAGGTCCGGAGTCATACCGCAACGGAGGTTGAAAGCACGCAGCAAGGTCACCGTACGGCGTCCGAACTGCATGGCCTCTTCCTTCGTGTAATCCCAACCCGTGGCGGCACTCAAGGCCCGGCAAATCATCGCCACAGACGCCCGCGTCGTAAAGATGCAGGTACCGAGCGAATCCTCAAAATGACGGCGGCCACGCGTACCGCCCACCATCTTCGCGACCGCCTCCGGATCGAAGGGATTGATGCGCGCCGGCAGGCCCCATTCGGTCTGCAGCACCGGCGGACCACTATCCAGGGTCCCACTGCTGCCGGTGCAGGTATCAAGCATTTCCTCCCAACGCGCCCGATGATCATGGCCACGCGGCGTGTCACCCTTTAGGGTATAGATGGCGCACTCAGCCGCCGGGCCGCCCACGTGCTCCGAGGCGCGTTTCACGCCTTCCGCCAGGATGTTACCAAAGCCCTCGCGGCGAATAATCATCTGCAAGAGCTGATTGGACGCCTCGGCATCCCCCCATTTGACTTCGAGCCCACCGAGCTGTTCCTTGGTGATATAGCCCTTTTCTTGACACTCCATGACCCAGCCGATGAGCCAGCCGAACTCATTGACATCCACACAGGCGCGATCGATCTGTGTGTTGAGCCACGATGTCGCCACCGGATCGGTGCAGCCCGTGGCCCAGCCCGCCCCAGACCAGCCTTCGTATTCGGGTTCATCGACAATGTCGCCGGCATGCGGCCCCGACGGCAGCACCTGGGTGTGGCAATGATGCATCCCACAGGCATTGCATTGGTGCCCACGATGATCGAAACCCTCGCGTAAGCCTTGTGCCGTCCACTGCGACATATCCACGTCTTCCGGCACGATGTTGGTGGTGTAATTTTTAATGGGCAAGGCGCCGAGCCGCGGCATGCCGGAGACACCGGGAAGTGTACCGTATTCATACAGCGAACGCGTGGACGGATCGTATTGTAAGTCATGGGAAATCTCATCAGCGGCCTGAAACAACCCGCGGGTATCGGCAGCCTTCAGCGCTTTGCTGCCGCGCACGATGGCCACTGCCTTGACTTTTTTGTTCCCCATCACCGCGCCGCAACCGTTTTTGCTGGCGACATGGCCATAGTCACCATGAATGGCGGCAAAACGCACCTGGTTTTCTCCGGCAACGCCGCTCGTATACACACTGAGCTGATGCCCGCTCAGATTGAGCATGGCCTGCAACGTATCCTGTGTCTCCCAGGTATCTTTGCCTAAGAGCGTGGCGGCATCGCGGAGTTCGACATCGTCATCGTTGATATAGAGATACACCCAACGCGACGCCCGCCCCTGCAAGACGATGGCATCGTAGCCGGAATATTTCAGATTGGCGCCAAAAAACCCATTCGCCTGCGTATTCGTTCCGCCACCCGTCATGGCGCCACGGGTCACCACAGTGAGTCCTCCCGTGCCCCACACCGGCAATCCCGCCAGCGGTCCCGTCGCCAGCACCAACCGATTCTCGGGATGATCCCAGGTCACCTCCGGCGGCACCTCTTCCCACAGAATTTTGGCCCCCAGCCCAACGCCGCCGATGTAGGTCCGGGCCATCTCGGGCGTCCAATCCTCAGTCCAAATCCGTTCCTGGGTTAAATCCACCCGTAAAATCTTCCCGGCATAGCAACCAGGCACTCGTGCGTCCATACATTCCTCTCCTTCTTCCTTACCGGGCGGCAACGGCAGCCGCCGGGACCGAGGGACTGCCCTGGACCGTGAGCGGGAGCAGGCGTGCCGTTGTGCCGGAGGCTATATACGCGCGCTTGATCTCAAACAAATGATGCCGCAGATAGGCTTTCCAATCACCCACCGGTGTGCCGGCCTGAACCAAGCCTTTGAGCATGCCTACATCGTTGGTGGTCCAGACATCATTCGACCGCCCCAACAGCATCGCGCCGATGATGCGATCACCATCCCACAGGAGCTTGCGATATGCCGGCCGGTCCCGATCGAGGGCGCTAAAGACTTCCGCTTCCGGCGCATTCCAAGCGCCAAAACTGGCGATCTCCAGATCCAAGACTTCGACGATATTCATGAGCAAACTGCCCCGATACGCCTGCGGTTGACCCGCCATGTTGGCGCCCACGACCCGCCCGTGCTCCATGGCGGTGGGCTCAATCGCATGCACTGCCGGCTGCCCGGTGATCAAGTCCCGCCCCTCGGCAATATCGCCGGCGGCGTACACGTTTGGGACATTCGAGCGCAGGTGTTCATCCACCAGGATGCCGTTGTTGATCTCGATCCCGGAACCATCGAGCCAATCTAAATTCGTCCGAATGCCGGTCGCCATGATCACCACATCCGCCAGCAGATCGTCCCCACCCTGCACCCGCAAACGTTTTTGGCTCTCCGCGTCCTCAATAGCGCTGAGCTGGGCGCTGGTGTGAATCGTGACGCCGCGATCCCGCAACCATTGCGCCACCAGTGCCGCGCCATCCTGATCGATCATACGCGGCAAAATCTGCGGCGCAATTTCGAGCACCGTGAGTTTGGCGCCACGCGCAAGAATCGAATTCAAGATGGTAAAGGCAATAAATCCGGCGCCAACCATCACCACATGGCAGCCGTCACGCATACTGCGAATCACGCCTTGGGCTTGCTCTAGCGTCCAGAAACTGTGAATACCCTCCCCATCGGCGCCAGGAATGGGCGGACGGACGGGCGAGGAGCCCGTCGCAATGAGCAGGTCGTCGTAGGTGATTTCCGTCTCATCATCGAGCCTCAGGACGTTGGACCGGGTATCGAGTTGTACCGCGCGCCGCCCAAAGAATTCCTCCACATCCAGTTCCCGCAAACGCGAGGGCCGGGCCGTAAAACAATGCGTTTCGCTGATACTGCCCTTGAGGTAATACGGCAGGACCATACGGGCATACGGCCGTTCCGCCGAGACCCAGTAAATCTCTGAGGCGCCCCGGTCGTATTGGCGTGTCGCCGTCACCGCATTAAGGCCGGCCGTGCCGCCTCCGACAATGACATGCCGTGTGCGTGCCATGGCGCCCTCCTATTCCCGCACCGTGAGCTTGGCCAGTTGTGCGCCACCGCGTTCCGCGACAAAGGCGCCAAGCCAGTCGCTCGGCTCGGTCTCGACGTACTCAATCGCATCGGTGGGGCAGGCATCGGCACAGGCCGGGACGCCATCGCAGAGATTACACTTGGTCGCCTTGCTGGTGTCCGGATTGTAAAACATAGTGCCGTAGGGACAGGCGATGGTACAGAGTTTACAGCCCACGCAGACATCTTCCAGCACCATCTTGGCCCCGACTGCCGACACCGTAATGGCCTCGACCGGGCACGCGACCATGCACCACGCCTCGGCGCACTGCGTACAGGTATACGGCGCGTAGCTGGTATGGGCCTCGAAAGATGAAATGCGAATGACCGATTTCGCTGGTTGAAACGTTTCGGTCTGCATATATGAGCACGCGAGCTCACACCGCATACAGCCGGTGCAGCGCTCCGGTGTGATACGCAAAACCTTCATGCGACCTCCTCAGGCAGAATCATAGGGATAAGATACGCCTCATATCCACGTTTAGGCGAAAATGATATACCTCTACGAGCGAAAGTCAATTTGCCGGAGGCGTGGGCAACCGGCAAAGATTGACAAACCGGCATCGGCTAGGTAGATTTCAGCCGTCCAGCCTTATCATGGGCCACCGCATCGGTGTCCTTCTCCCTGCAACCCACACAGGATCACCAGGACCATGGTATTGCAACGGGACCGCTACATCCCTATAACCCGTCTTTGGCATCGCCGGTATCACACCATCTGTCTGGGGTTGGCCGCAGGCGCGATGTTGCTGCTGCAGCCACCCATCATCAGGGCACAACCCAACGACTTCTCGACATGGCTCAAAGCCCTCCGCGCCGAAGCCCGGCAACGCGGTATCAGCCACGCCACCCTCAACGACGCCCTGAGCGGCCTGCAACCGCTGCCACGTGTGATCGCACTGGATCGAAAACAACCTGAAGGCCGGCTGACTTTTGCCCAATACCGGCAGCGCGTCATCACCAAGAACCGTGTGCGCCGAGGGCAACGCTTGCTGCGCCAGCACCGGAAGCTCCTCACCCAGGTCACCACTCAGTACGGCGTGCCGGGTCAGGTCATTGTGGCTTTATGGAGCATCGAATCGGATTTTGGCCGCCTCACAGGGGGGTTTCCGGTGATTGCCGCCCTGGCCACGCTGGCTCATGACGAACGCCGTAGCGCCTTTTTTCGCACAGAGCTGCTACACGCGTTGCAGATTATCGATGAGGGACACATTGCCGCCAAAGACATGACCGGCTCGTGGGCCGGTGCCATGGGGCAGAGTCAATTTATGCCGTCGAGCTTTCTTAGCCGAGCGGTCGATTTTGACGGCGATGGCCGACGGGATATCTGGAACACGCTGCCCGACGTCTTTGCATCGACCGCCAATTATCTCATTCTGGCCGGTTGGCATCAGGGCGAGACTTGGGGACAGTATGTGACGCTCCCCACCGGCCTCGACACCGCCGTCATCGGACTCGATAGGCAAAAATCAATCGCCGACTGGCAGGCGCTCGGTGTACGCCGGACGAATGGCAATGCGTTGCCCACGACCTCGTTACCGGCATCACTGGTGGCCCCATCCGGTCCGCAGGGTCCAACATTTCTCGTCTTCAACAACTACCGTGTCTTTCTCAAATGGAATCGTTCGACCTACTTTGCCCTCGCCGTCGGCCAGCTTGCTGACCGAATAGGCACTGGGCCATAACGCGGCTACCGCTACCTTCAGGAACACGCATATGGACTATCGCACGATGGGCAAGACCGGCCTGCAGGTCTCAGCACTCGGATTCGGCTGCGGCGACGTCGGCGGGTTGATCGTCCGCGGCGCTCCGGCAGAACGCGAACGGGCGGTGGCCCGGGCCTTGGAGCTGGGAATCAACTACTTCGATACGGCCTCGTCCTACGGCCGGGGACAATCGGAACGCCACCTGGGGCAAGTGTGGAAAGCCCTGAAGATTGACGCCTATGTTGGCACTAAATTTCGGCTTCTGGCGGATGATATGGGCCATATTCGTGCCGCCATTACCGGCTCGATGGATGCCAGTCTACAACGCCTGCAGATGGAGTGTGTCGATCTGTTGCAATTGCACAACCAGATTGCCACCGAGCGCCGTGAGGATGGCCGGGCGATCCGGGTACAGGATATTCTAGAAGAGGTCGTGCCGGCCCTGCAGCATCTGCAACAACAGGGTAAAATCCGCTTTTACGGCATGACCGGCTTGGGCGAGACCGCCGCCCTGCATCAACTCATTGACACGGGCGTCCTGGACACGGCTCAGGTGTGTTACAATCTGCTCAACCCGAGTGCCGGCTCGGCTGTGTCGACTGGCTTTCCAGCCCAGGATTTCGGGCGTTTATTGGATCATACCCAGCAACAGCGGATGGGTGTCATCGTCATTCGCGCCCTGGCTGCCGGCACCCTGAGCGGTTCGGCAGAGCGTCACCCCACAGCCATTCCCACCGTGGCGCCGATTGCCTCCGGCCCCGATTACGCCACGGATGTGCAGCGCGCCCAGGTCTTCAGGACGCTGGTCGAAGCCGGTTACGCCGACAACCTCGTGGAGGCGGCACTGCGGTTTCCCCTTGGCAGTCCGGCCGTTTCCACGACGCTACTGGGGTATTCGAACCTGGAGCATCTCGAGCTGGCCGCCGCCTATGTGTCGCGGGGTCCGTTGCCACAGCCCGCGCTTGATCTTTTACCGACGCTTTGGGAACAATTGGTTAACAGCGCCCAACATGGAGGTCCGCATGGCCGTCAATATCCCGATCACCCGACCATACGTCATTTTTCCCGACGATCCGGACGATAGCCGTCCACAGAGCGAGGCGGCCCAAACCGCCTTTCAAGCTGGAAAGCTCGATGCTGCCGCCTATCGCAGCCAACTGAATACCATCGCCCAGCACTATCCGACTTGCCTGAGTGTCTGGGCCTGCCTCGGTGAGCTACTGCTGCCTGACGATGTCATTGCCGCCTATGCCTTCTTCCGCACCGGCTACCATCGGGGTCTGGATCGCGGCCGGGCCAATGGCTGGAATGGCTCGCAGCAACTCCGGTGGGAACACGAAAGTAACCGGGGTTTTTTGCGCTGTTTGTATGGTTTGATGCTCGCCGCGACCGAAATCGGCGAAGCGTCCGAAGCCACGCGGACACGTGACTTCTTGCTCGACATGGATCCGGCCAATCATTTTGAACTCCCCCAACCGTAGGGCCGATGCAGGACCCGACAGCACGATATCAACCGACATAGCGCCTCCGATTCTCCGCGTCAAGGTCAACTGGATCGTATCGCCTTGTTCTCCAAAGAACCGAAAGAGATCAGAATCGCCAATAGCGACTCTGGTCTCAAACCTGATCTCCTGTTCGATGAACGAGACTAGCGTTACAATATTATCCGTGCTGGCGCCAAGTCGGAGGAAAAAGCGAGCCTCCCCCCGGGCATCAGTCATCACTATTGTGGTCGTGATATCAGGTGGAGGCCCAGTATCGCCAATCTCGCAGATGATGACGTCGCCATACTCAATCATCATGTCTGTGGGTTCAGGATCGCACTCTTTTCCACTTTCCATTTGTGAGGAAAGCAGTGTGAGTTCCCGCAACGCCATGCCAGGAGGCGTGGCGGGCACGAATCCTGCCACGCCCTGGATAATCTCGCCCATGACCTCCTCACCGCTCAATGGGTTACCGAACTGATCCTCCAACCGTACCACTAAGGGCTCACCCAACTCTTCACCTTGATTTCCCACTTGATTATTACCCGATACTTCCACCAGCCGGGCACTATCGCGGTCCGGCAAGGCTGTCAGAACGAAAACAGTTTCTACATCGCCAACAGTTACCAACAGCTGAAGGGAACCAGAGGTATGCCCCACGGTTAGGTTAGTGGTTCCCTGTCCATTAGCATTGGTGATTATAACTCTGGGATCGACTGAGGCCGGAAGGGAATCCTCGCGGCGTGGCGGGGGGGCGTTGATGTCCACCAAGACCAGGATACCGGACTCCGGGATGGGCATACCGTCAGCGTCTGTGAGCTGAAATGTGAGGGTATGGATGGTATCGACGATGACTTCGGTAAGGGGAGGGATCATCAAGACAGCCTGCGGTGATGTCGTACCTTGCGCCCTCACTGGGAGGCTAGACCCACTCCATGGTCCGATTCCCATGACATCGTCTGCACGGATGGGCACCAGGGTGAGACCCAAGAGAACAAGCAGGCTGCACCACGTGAGGCTCCTGCGACACCACAGAGATTGTGGGAAGCTTGCAAGCATGCGTTTCCACAGGATAGCCTCACGGTAGTATTGCTCCTGGGAAAGACGCCATATCGCCATTGCAACCTCCTAACACGAGATTTTGGAAGAAAGCCCAGATTATAACATGGACCGCCGGTCGAACAGACGCATATTCAACGGGTATAGCAAGCTCTGTGCGGCCCTGTCCCCGACTCCACGTCAACCGGGGGGTAGCAGGCGGCCTATCGACTCACCAAATCCATTACCCGCGCCAGATGGCCCGGCTTATCGACATCCCGCAGCGCTTGCAGCAACGGCTGCGTATCTTCATGCAGCGCCGGCTCGACCAGCCCGACGAATTTATTCGTCATATCATCCCATGTCATGGGATTGTCCGGATGGCCGAGCACAATATCCTGGTCGGCGTGTAGCGTCTCACCGCCCTCAAGCACTACGTCGATGTGCGACGCCCAGCGCTCTTGGTCTGCCACTTCTTCGACCTCAACATGCGGGACAATCGCCCTGATCGTCGGATCGTTGAGCCGCTCGGCGGAGAAATCGGCTTCGACCACCGGATAGCCCCGCAGACTCAGAGCGATGCAGAAGGGAAAGCTGAATTTGCCTTGTAGCGGGGTCTGCGGATTAAAGTGATGGGCCGGAACCGTCGCGCCGCGATGGGCTTTGACCTGCACATGCTCGACCGGTTTGCCATGGATCCGCGCGGCGAGCTTGCGGGCGGCATCGACCGAGGCATGGATCGAGCGGCAGCAGGCATAGGGTTTGAAACCGTTGCGCAAGATCTCCCAGCCATCGTCGTAGACTACTGGGGGAATACGCACGGAACGGTCCTGGATCAATGTGCCTTGGATGCCTTTGTCGTCGTCCAAGAGACGCGTCGCCGCCTCAAACTCCTCGGCTGCGAGCTGGGCGGCCAGGATGCCGTCCATCGCCGCTTTGCCAGCGTGAAACGGCTTGGACATGATGCCAAAAGACGCAGTCAGCCCTCCGGCTGTCGTCGCCGCTACACCCAGGGCATGCGCCACGCGTTCCTCGGAGAGCCCCAGGACGACACTGGCCACGGCTGCCGCGGCAAAGCGTCCGAGCACGGCAGTCGGATGGAAGCCTTTGAGTTGCAAATTGCGTCCGAAGCCTTGCATTTGCCCGCGTCCCAACCGCGCCATGACCTCAAACCCGGTAATGAAGGCATGTAGGGCATCGGCGCCACTCAAGTGGTGGTGTCCGGCCATGGCCAACGCCGCGGCCCAGGTGACGGCGCTGATGTGACCGGCGCCTTGGGTGTGTGCGTCATCATAGTCCAGACAATGGGACATGGTGCCATTGACCAATGCAGCCAGCGCTGGCGTGGTCGTGCCGCCGAGGAAGATACGGGCTTGGCCCGAAGCTTGCCAAGATTCCACCAGACGCCGTACGGTAACTGCTGCGCCCTCGGCATGGGCGCCAAGCGCTACGCCCATCCAGTCTACCAGGCACATTTTGGCCTGGTCGAGAACATCCGGCGGGACAGGCCGTTGTTTGGCCGTGGCAATAAAACGGGCGGTGGCGTCGCCATAAGGATAGGTATCAGATGGCATGGGCATTCCTTTCTATCATGAAGTCCTGTACGTTAATCCTTTCCACCCTCTCTCTTCTCCTCAGTCCTCAGTCCTCACGCCCACACCATGATAGCGCTCGTACGGTAGACGTGCTACCATGCAGCCGTATCAATTGGAGCAAAATCTCTCGTCACAGAGGAGGATAGGATGATGACACAATATGTGTATGCTGGCGCGGGACACTGGACATCTGCCGGGGATTCGGCGCATCCCGGGGGGCTTCTACGGAAAGAGGTGGGTGGGAGCGAGTGGCGCTTCCTTAGTAATGGCTTGCCCGAGAAGGCTGAGGTGCGCTCGATCGCCGTCCATCCGGACAACCCGCAGATCGTGTATGTTGGCACACAAGACGGTCCCTATCGCAGCACGGATAGTGGTGATACCTGGAAAAAGCTGGATTTTCCGGATGCCGCGATGAACGTGTGGTCGATCATTTTTCACCCGAAGAAGCCGCAAACTCTCTACCTGGGCACGAGCCCGGCCGCCGTGTACCGCAGCGACGATGGAGGTGAGAGCTGGAAGCGGCTGGCCATCGTCGAAAGCGCTGGGGCGGTGAACATGGGGTTCGACATGCGGGTCATTCGTCTGGCGGCGGATCCGAGCAATCCGGATGAGATTTATGCCGGGCTGGAAGTCGGGGGCGTGATCCGCAGTCTGGACGGCGGCAATACCTGGGAAGATTGCTCAGAGGATCTCTTGCGGCTGGCCTCGATGGATCACCTCAAGAGCCAGATCGGCAGCGATACGGATATTGAAGGCATGATGGATTCCCATGCCCTCACCGTGAGCGCCGCCAAACCGGGCGGCGTCATTCTCGCGACGCGCATGGGGTTGTTCCGCAGCGATGACCGGGGGGGAAGCTGGTCGGATATCGACGTGGGGCGTTTTTCACCGCTGACGTATGCCCGCGATGTGCAGGTGGCGCCGCACGATCCAAATGTGCTTTACGCCGCGCTCAGTCCGGCGGCCCGGAGTGAGGATGGCTCTCTGTACCGGAGCGATGATTTGGGGCAAACCTGGAAGCGCTTCGATCATGATGTCACGCCGGAAAGTACGATGATGACGATCGCGCTCAATCGCCAGGATCCGAATCAGGTCTACTGCGCCACGCGTGGCGGGCAGGTTTTTGGCACGCAGGATGGTGGCGCTACCTGGAATGAACATCCATTGCCGGAGGGGTTGCAGGATATCTACGCGATTGCCTGTGGATAAGCCTATCCCTTCAGCCCTCACGTTTCCCTGGCGCAAAGACAAGTTCCCCCTAGCCCCCCTTTGCCAAAGGGGGGAACAAGAAAGAGACAGCTGACAGTTGATAGCGGATAGCTCACAAGTTAGGAGTCAAGGATGCGACTCGTGGTCTGGGGAGCAGGAGAGCTGGGAGGCCGGGTGGCAGCAGCGTGGGCACAACAGGGGCAGCCCGTGCTCGGTCTGACGCAGAGCGACCAACGCCATGACACCCTCCGCCGCCACGGTGTCGAACCGCGCACGGGTACAGCATCAGAAGTGCTCACCCCGGATGATACGCTGTTGTTGGCGCTACCCGGGAATGCGAACCAGAAAGCCGCGGTTGACGCCCTCGCCAACATCCCGCCGCCGGCTCGTGCCGTGTTCATCAGTTCTACTGGCTATTATGGCACACCGCAGGGATGCGTGAATGAAGACACGTTGCGGGGCCGTACTGCCCATGCCATTGCCGTCGAGGCAGCGGAAGTTGCATTTCGTGCTTGGGCTGGTTCATGTGGCGTGGTGCTGCGCTTGGGCGGACTCTATCGTCGGGGCCGGGGGCCCATGAGTGCCCTGCTGCGCCGGGGCACAGCGCCATCCGGTGCGCCGAATCGAACGCTAGCGCTGATCCACTCCGCCGACGCCGCAACCGCGGCCCTGGCCATCCTGCAACACATCTCGCCCGAGCCCACCTATGTCGGCGTTGTGCCACCCTGTCCCACACGTGAAGAATTTTATCGCCGCGCGTGCCAAGTTGCGGGACTCCCAGAGCCTAGCTTTGATGCCCCTTTGGCGCATCCCCCTGCCAAATATGACGTCACGCGGATGCGGCGTGATCTCCTCTCGGCGCCGGAACATCCCGACTGGCATGATGCTTTACACGATTAATGCCGGGTGTGAGCGGTGCTCAGGAGGCCACCGGCATACGGGCTTTCGTCACCCCGATCATGCTATCACGTGTGACGAGTGCAGCCAGTTCCGCCTCGCTCATGCCCTCGGTGCCAGCCGGGCGTTCCGGAACGACCAGGTAGCGGATATCGGCGGTACTATCGTATACCCGCACTTCCACATTCGAGTCCACCTCCAAGCCGAACTCCTGCAACACGCCACGCGGATCGACCACCGCACGCGACCGGTATTCCAGACTCTTGTACCACGCTGGCGGCAAGCCTAACAACGAGCGGGGATAACACGAGCAGAGCGTGCAGACGACAAGATTGTGCACCTGCTCGGTATTCTCAATTGCCACCAGAGTCGTAAACTGATCCGCTGCGATACCCAGTTCAACCACAGCAGACCCGGCATCGGTAAGCAACCGGGCCTTGAACACCGGGTCAACCCAAGCCCGAGCCACGACTTTGGCGCCCAGCTCCGGCGTCACCGCATCCAGCGCCTCTTCCTGACGCCGAATCTCATCAGCCGTGACAATGTCCTTCTCGATTAACAGCGCTTGTATCGCCCGAATACGTTTTTCGTGATACGTCATCTCACGCCCATCTTCAATGGCGGCATGGGCCTCATGGTCATGGTCGTGCATCGTAACCTCCCAGAGGTTCGGCGGGTTCCAGCCAGTGTTCATAAATATCAATGAGGAGCGTATCGTGCGGTGAGGCCGCATACCGCTCCCAAATATGGGGCTGCTCAAGGCAGATGAGATAGAGGAATTTTTCAGGCAAACCGTCCCCACCGTGCGCCAGGGATTCCGGATTGTGGTAGGCGCCGTGTACTTTTTCAACCCGGCCGGTCTTGCCCTGAACGTAGGCCGGTGTGCGGATGTGCTGCGGTGGGGCATCGACCCGAATGTGTACCCGATCTCCCGGCTTGAATTTGGCCTCCATCTGCGCCACTCCTTATCCCGTCTGCGTGTCGAGATCGGCCATCTTGTTGTCAATCGCCTCACGGGACAGAACGCCTTTTTCGATCAAGAGCCGCTCCATCGCCTCAGTCCAGCGCTCGTAATAGGTCAACTGTTCGTACCGAGTCTGTTCGATACTCTCGATCGATCGGCGCATCTCATCGACCGACCAATAATCCCGAGCCCGGAGCGACCGCATCAACGCATCCGTCCGTCTTTCCCACATGCTCGGATCGTGTTCATCCTTGTTAATCGGCCCGGCATCGGGCCATCCACCGCGGTCATGAGCGCGTGGCATACCGCTCCTCCTTCCCAATCCGTCACGTTTCTTCTAGCTCAGAACTTCTAGCTAAGAGCTAACGGCTTCTCCTTGCCGCGCTCCCGGTCCCAAGGGTTGTCCGTAGCTAAACTCAACCATGTTGCCATCTGGGTCGCGCACCCCGCAATAGTATCCCACAGGATACGGCTCTTCACGCGGCTCCCAGACCAGATATCCGGCAGCGCGGGCCTTCTCTGCTATGGCATCCACCGCTGTACGACTCTCTAGGGCAAAACCAAAATGGCTATAATCATTGGGCGCCTGATTCCGCCCGGCTCCGCCCGGCACCATGACAAAAATAAACTCTTGCTCCTTTCCCAGTTCCGCCAGCCACACCACGCGCCGACCTGCATCAGCGCGCTCGTGCACCACTTGCATACCGCAGAAATGGCGGTAGAAATCAATACAGGCATCGAGGTCACGGACGTGTAACGCCAGATGGGTCAAGAGAGGCGGCATAGACGTAGCCTTTCAAAAATGACCTAACAGTTTGCCGTATTTCTTCTATCTCAGGAAGGGTAGAGCGTGTGTGACGAAAGGTCAATCCTTTTACAACCAGGCCAAGCGGGCAAAAGCATCAAGGCGAACGCACATGGTCGACTTCGCTCGCATGTTCGGCGAGATGCTCCTGCCTCCTCAGCTCAGACTTTCGGCTGCGCGGCCCCAACACCCGCTAGCACATTGGCGAGCAGCCGCAGACCATGGTTATCCTCCATCGTGAGGATCGATTCCGGGTGAAACTGGACGCCCTCGACTGGCAACGTGCGGTGGCGGACGCCCATGGCGACGTCCTCCCAGGTCGACGTCACCTCGAGAACATCCGGAATGCATTCGCCTACTAGGGAGTGGTAACGGCCAACGGGGAGCGGCGATGGCAGATCACGATAAATCCCGATGCCGCTGTGCTCGATGAGACTCTGCTTGCCATGATAGGGACGCGGCAGCACACGTAGCGTTCCGCCGAAATACTCGATCAGGGCCTGATGCCCTAGGCACACACCCAGGACAGGCGTCTGGCGATGCAGCTGATCGATGTAGTCCATCAAATTTCCGGCATTTTTCGGAGTGGACGGACCCGGCGAGAGGACCAGTAACTCCGGCTCCGATGCCACTACAACCTCAACGGGTACGTCATTGCGGTAAACCCGCACCTGACAGTCCAAACGGCGGAGATAATCCACCAGGTTGAAGGTAAACGAATCGAAATTATCGATTACCGTGACTCGCATTGTAATGTCCTTCTTTACATCAAGGAAAGGGTGCATTGCATACACCCTATATGTTTAGATTAGATGCGTTCATACACCAGTTGGCGAAATCCCCACTCAATCATGAGATCACCGCTTGACGTCGTGACCCGTGTCTGTAACCCCTCCTCAACCTGCCGAAGGCATTCAGGCGCATAGTGCGCTTGCATAAACGGGTGCTGTTTCCACGTCCGGAAATTGAGGGCAAACATCCTCGCCGCCTGCTCCAGCCCCACCGGGATCGGGCGGACCCGACTCGACCGTCTTCGTAAAAGGGAGGGTGCCGGCAAGGCGTGCAGGAGCGGCCCCACATCGAGACAGTTGGACTGATGCGCGAACAACGTCCGCTGCATGTCCAGATAGGTGGTGAAGACGGGACAATTTGTCCGAATCCACTCCACTTCCTCCATGAGCAGCAGACCCTGCGGCCGTAGTTGAGTCGCCCAACGGGCAATTAGAGCTTGCGGTTCTTGGACATGAGTGAGCAACAGCCGGCAAAAGAGGACATCCGCTGGCGCCACCGGAAAGGGTACCTGGGTAATATCATGGTGATAAAACGCCACACGCGCGGTCTGCTGCTTCTGCGCCAACGTGATAAACCGTTCAGAATGATCAAGGCCAACGGTTTGCTCACCCTGGAGTACATCGGCCAAGAGATGGGTCGTGTAGCCCAGCCCACATCCCAAGTCCACCACCACCCGTGGCGGTCGTATGGCCCAATCCTGCACAAACGCTCGGCTCGAGGGGGCATAGACCTCCGCCAGAAGGCCGAGCCGTTGCGCAGCGATATCGTTATCGCCAAAAAGGTACGATGCCATATCCCCCCCTTTATTCCGCAATCTCCTCCACACTGTCTAGGGCTTCGAGCAAAGCGCGCGCCTTGGCCTCGGTTTCGGTGTACTCGGCATTGGGCTCAGAGTCATACAATAAGGTAGCCCCCGCCCGCACCTGCACATCGTACGCTTCCTCATCCTCCTCGTGTTGACGCCGCACCAGATGTGCGGTCCGAATGATGATGCCCGTATCGAGCTGCCCCGAAAAGGTGAAGTACCCTACATTGCCGCCGTAGTACCCGCGCCGAGTCTGTTCGTGGCGATCGATATAGGTCATGGCGGCAGCTTTCGGCGCCCCGGTAAGCGTGCCGGCGTTTAGACTGGCAATAAACGCATCGAAGGCCGTCAGTCCCGGGGATAACTGGCCTTCGACGTGCGCAACGGTGTGCATTACCCTCGAGTATTTTTCGACATAGCGGTAATCACTGACCGACACGCCGGGTTCGCACACCCGGCTGATGTCGTTGCGCGCCAGATCGATGAGCATGTCCAGTTCGGATTTTTCCTTCTCCGAATTGAGCAACCGCATCATGTTATGGTAATCGGAGAGACTATCCATTCCACGTGGAACGGTCCCCGAGATGGGACGGGCTTGTACCACGCCGTTTTCGACTCGGACAAACATCTCAGGCGAGGCGCCTACAAGTGCCTCATCACCGTAGTTGACATAGAATTGGTACGGCGACGGGTTGATCTCTCGGAAACGCTGGTAGAGTTCCAGCGGACTGCGATAGTAAATACCCGTAAAGCTATGGGAGAGGACGACTTCAAAAAATTCCCCCTGCCGCATCTGCTCACGCGCATCCTCCACTGCAGCCATGTAGGCCTCACGCCCCGTGTCCGACTGCAGTTTATGGGGCATCCTGATCCGGGGCGCCATGGGGGATTCAGGCGGGAGCGTGTCGAGTTCGATAAGCCGGTCGTGCACCACTTCTAGCGCGGGTTTGGCCATATCGCCAAAATCGTAGAGATGGAGAAAAGCGCGCTCCCGCAGATGATCGTAGAAAAGCAGCACATCCGGTAAAAAAAGCCGGAAATCCTGCGTCGATATGGGTGGCGGCGTATTCGGAAGCGGTTCGAAGAGCCGCACGAAATCATAGGCAAAGGCGCCATATAATCCCAGGAATCGATCCTCGCAGTGAAACGTGCGCAGAAGATGCCGGATGACCTGTGAAATATTATTCAACTGCAAGCGTTCATCCTCAGCGACTGGTCGCCTCTCACATGGCACCGTCCCAACCAATGACGGGCCTGTGCGCCGCACATCGCGACTGCAGGAGAAATCCTCCGGTTGTAATCGATCTAGAATCGGTTGCCCCCAGGGATTGAGAGCGCGAATGGAAAATGCCTCGTCTTTCCCCTCAACCATAACGGGGGCATCGACCACGGCTAACGAATATCGACCATAGACCGGCGAAATATCCACCGACTCATATAAAACGCCTGGAGCCGTGCCACCCAAACGTTGAAAGAGCGCTAACGGCGCCAGGGCTTCCTGACCGTAATCGAGCGGAATCGTCAGGCGCCGTACCTGAGCACGTGCATCGCCATACACCAAGACCTTTTCCATCGGCGTAAGCGATAAGAGGTAGGCACACACGTCAAAATCGGACGTCATGGATGGAACTGCCATGATGTTCTCTCCCTAGTACTGCGTACCGCCAATGAGTGAGACGTTGACTACTTTGATCTTGTTGACCTTGCGACGCTCAAGCCGCCTAGGGACTTGTGCCAGCCTGTACTAGGTTATCGGACCACCCGCAGAACTTGGCGCCAACGGCTGGTATCGAGCGCACAATGGGCGAGCTCTGACGCACAGGTGAAATGCAAGTACCTTAGTCACACCTATACTAAGCGCAAAGGAGGCTCTAACGAGGCAAAATCATGAAATGATGAACACATGAAAAAAATAGACTGAGCTGTCAGGTAGTACGGCTACCATCGCCGCCAGGAGGAAGGGGACCATCGCCAAGACGTGACAAAGAGGAAGGCAACCGGCATAAAGCGGGACCGAGCACATCCGAACCTAGATAACCTGGATGGAGCACGGATCATCACGAACCATCTCCTCTCAATACACGAACGACTTCACTAATCTAAAATAATGAGCTAAGGCCTACTATACACGACGGTTACACATGTTGTCAATACTCGCATGGCGGCGCAGGCTGTAGAACGTCAGTCTCGTGGCCGTTCGGCATGACCATTTAGGTGACCGTTTGGTTGCTTGACTGCAGCTTCAGAGTTCCCTAGGATGCCCCCCTCGTGACCGGTACGCACCACCAGTGCCTCGCTCAGATCAGACGTAGAGACGAAGGAGACCCCGTGTGCGGCATCTACTCCATACCATTATTAGCGCGCTTGTGGATTACCCCGAATCTGTGGAAGTGACCCAGGTGGATGGTGAAACCACCTGCATTCTTGAGATCCGTGTGGCTCCGGAGGATATCGGCAAAGTCATCGGTCGCCAAGGACGTAATATTGCCTCTTTGCGCACCTTGTTACATGCGGTTGGCGCCAAAGAGCGCAAGCATATCCTGCTCGAAGTGCTCGAAGACCCTACATTGTCGTCACGGCAGCCCAGCGTTTAACCTGTGGGCGGATGCGGTAGTTGGTATCAGCCGAACTACCGTGGGCCGCAGGCGTCAGGATGCAGAAGAACATGGACCCCCAGGCGGACCAGGAACGGGTCTGCACGCTAGTGGCCCACGCCTAATGCCAGGCTTTGTAAGGCCTGGCATCACGTCATAGAACGCGGCATATCTCGTTCAGGACGGCAACGATCGGAGCCAGTCGGCAATGTCATACAGGTCAAAAGGCTTGGTGAACAGTTGCGTGACCCCTGCCTGTTGCAAATCGATCCCTTCAAGGGCATAGGCAACACCGGTAATGAGGGCAATGGGGATGCGTGGATTTTGCTGTCGCACCATCTCCATGACGTCCAGTCCGGTCATCCCGGGAAGTTGATAATCAACCATCAGGACATCAAAATGCCCTGCTTGAAAAAATTCGAGGGCGATTTCGCCATCGGGCGCGGTCTCAACCTCGCAATTCTCTTGGTCTAAGAATCGGTCTAAGAGAAGTCTGATCGCAGGATCGTCGTCCACGACAAGGACCCGCATTCTTCGCTCTTGTGCATCGTGTTTGCTGTCCATAATCTTTCCCAATATGAGAACTGCATCGTTAACCACACAACAGCAACTTCCTGACCTCGCGTACAAGCTCGTGTTATGAGTGTCTGTCCATGGCCGGGTAGTCAGCTCTCATGTAGACGAGTTCGTCTCGAAATGCCAAAGTGCTTGTGCATTTTGCGATAGAGTGTTTTGTAATCAATCTTCAACAACCGTGCCGCCTCGGACTTGTTATTCTGAGTTGACATGAGAATGTGATGAATCATATGTTTTTCCAATTGCCCCGCCGTGTGTTGCACGATCTCGGCAAGAGACAGGCCATCGTGTAACGCCCGCAAAGCCAGGTGGAAGTTAATGATACGTTCAATATCGGGCGTACGCTGGCCTCCTGCCAGTGCTTCCAGAATGTCGTCGAGAGCGGAGGCATTAATCACACTGTCTAGTCCTTTTGGCAACCATGTACACGAATTCTACTTCTCGTCCACAGAAGAATTTATATGGTTAGAGAATGTCCGAGGAGACGCAAAAAATACTAAGCAACAAATATGCCATAGAGCTATCCGGTCCATGTAGAGGTGCTACTTCGTGAGAGATCATAAACGATCACTGGAAAATATTGTAGTGTAATCATGAAGTTCGAGAAAAAGTTTGTCCTAATTCATAGGATATACGTTGTAGGACGCAGAGAGGAAAATCGTTGTGTGGGAACAATAGATAGACCGATCACGGCCTAGGTGTGAGGGAGGATATGGGTCAGAAGTGACCCGTGAGCTTGCGCGGCTGGCGGAGTCTACGATCATGCCGGGATGCGGCAAGAGGTGTACACAGGCCGGTAGCTGCAAGCTTCTAAAATCAATCCGTTGCTGACTCCTACCGGCGCACGGCCAAGCGGACAGGCGGCGGCGAAAAGCCAGATAGGCCTATATTCTTGGCCTTGGTATCGCCACCTCCAATTTTGCCGAACTCGTTTCACGGATGGCAGCCGCAATGGCCTCAAGAGACATTTGGGCCAGTTGCGCTGGCGCGATCCGGTTGGGCAACACCGGCGGCAGAGTCGTGAGCGGCTCACTCAGCACCACATGCTTATTCGCACTGACGTCATCGATCTTGTCAACCGGCGTAAAATGGGGGACGGTCAGTAAAACCGTCGGTTGCTCGTTGACAAGCTGCAGCATGAGCAGGACTGCGTCGGCAAAACGATCGAGTTCGTCCTTGGTATACGACTCCGTCGGCTCGATCATCAGCCCTTCCGCCTCGGGAAAGGATACCGTGGGGGCATGAAAACCAAAGTCGAGAAAAAGCTTGCCGAACAATCCGATCGCTTTAGCATGCGCAATCCCCGCCGCTTCGAGCTTAGCAAAGGTCGCTGCGGGCAGCGTCATAATGAACTCGTGCATGCGCGGCGAGTCCTCCATCTCGGGAGGCAAGGTCGGAAAATGGGCCTTGAGTTTGTGGTGCAGGTAACGCGCCGCCAGGACCGCAACCGCTGCCATGCGGCGTACGCCTTGGCGGCCGAGGGCGCGTAGGTAAGCATAAGCTCGAATTTTGTGGGCCACGTTGCCGAAGTGCCGATGCACGGAACCGATGGACTGTGATGGCCGCTCCAGTGTGTAGCCCTGAGCGCTCTGCATCACCTGGACACCCGGAAGGAACGGCTGTAACCGCTCACTTACCGCGACAATCGCATCGCCGGGGCCGCCTCCACCATGCGGAATACTCCAGGTCTTGTGCAGATTATTGTGCACCGCGTCCACGCCCAACGCCCCAAGATCGACCCAACCGGCAATGGCGTTCATGTTGGCGCCGTCCATATACACCAGCCCGCCTTCCTGATGAATCAGGTCCGCCACGTCCCGGAAATGAAGCTCGAATACCCCGGACGTGTTCGGGTTGGTAATCATCATACCGGCCACACGCCCCCGGTAGTGGGTCAACAGCCGGCGTAAATGCTCCAGGTCGATCTGCCCGTTGGCACTGGCTTCAACCTCGACCACGCCGGACATCACCTCACTGCCACGCTGGGCGGTTTCAAATCCCGCCATAGTTGCCGTGGCCGGATTGGTCCCGTGCGCCGAATGGGGTATCAGGATGATATCACGCGCGGCCTCACCCCGGCTGCGGTGGTAGGCCTGGAACATTTTGAGGCCCACCAGCTCGCCCTGCGCACCGGCTACAGGCTGTGTCGTGACCGCTGCAAGCCCCGTGATCGCTTTGAAATATTCTTGGAGACGATACAGGACTTCGAGCGTGCCCTGGGTATCCTGGAGAGGCGCCTCGGGATGGAGCTGGGCAAAACCCGGCAACATCGCCACCACCTCATGAAGATACGGATTATACTTCATGGTACAGGAGCCGAGCGGATAGCAGGTCAAATCCGGGCTGATATTTTGCGCCGACAGGTCTGCAAACCACGTGCGCAAACCGGACGCCTCCCAGTCCGGCAATAGCGCCGTATCGGGCCGCAGCAAGGCCGACGGAACCGCCGGGATAGCCTGGATTTCCGCCTCGCTGGGCGATCCGAAAACGTCCGTAAAACATGCCGCGAGACGGTCCATATGCGTCTCGGTATGGCGGTCCGAAAACGAAAGCAACAGATGATTTCCAGCTGATCCCGGCACACGTGGCGACACATCGACACCCAGGTGGATACCGCGCTGCCGCGCCGCCTCGATCATCTCGAGACTCGGACGTGGCAAGGCAAGCGTAAAGGCATTCCAAAATGGTGTCGCCGGAAATGCCAGTTCCACGCCTGGAAAACGCATCAGAGTCTGAGCGGCCAGATGCGCATGCCGGCGGGCATGTGCGCAGGCTTCCTGCATGCCCTGTGCGCCCCGGCCTAACATCCCGGCAGCGGCAAGCGTGGCCACAAAGCCTTGATTGGTACAAATATTAGATGTCGCTTTGTGCCGGCGAATGTGTTGTTCCCGCGTGGACAGGACCAGGAGCTTGGCCGGCCGGCCCTCGGCATCGTAACCCGTCCCGACAAACCGGCCCGGCGCGCTGCGGATGTCATGTTTATGCTCGTCATTAAAGCGGACACCGAAGATGCCTAATCCGGGCCCCCCAAAATGTGGGGCAATCGCCAGTGACTGGCCTTCGCCCACGAGCAGATCAGCCCCGGCGTCATCGTGGCCGAATGTTGCGGGTGCTTGCAGGCCTCCAGTCGCCAGCAGCATCGGGTCCACCACGGCGATGGCCTGAGCGCCCACGGCATGGGCCAGATCGGTCAGCGCATCGACATCTTCGAGACATCCCAAGCTATTGACCTGTGGAAACACAATACCCGCCAGCCGATCGGCCATGGCGGTGGCGTGCTCCTGCAATAACTCGCGGGCAACCGTGCCGTGTACTGGGTCGATCGAAACGGTATCGAACGTCAGCGGTGTCCCCTGAAGCAGGGTGCGCACGACTTCCAGATCCTGCGGATATAAGGAACCGGCAAGGAGAAAATGCATACGCGTATGGCGTGACAAGCGCGCCGCCGTATACAAGGCTTCGACGAGCGCCGTGGCACGGTCGTACTGAGAGGCGTTGATCGCCTCAAAACCGGTCAGGGCTGCCAGACAACTTTGATACAGCCAGTGCGTCATCAGGGTGCCCTGGCTACGTTCCGGTTGATAGGGGGTATAAGCCGTCAGGAGTTCGCGCAAGTTCGCGACAAATGGCACGAGGTCATGCACAGTATAGTCCGGCAGGGCGTCGCCGACAAACGACACCTCGGGGAGACGATTTTTGTGACTTTGCACTATCATATGGCGGTAGAGCTGGTCGTAGGGAAGCTCCTCGGGCAAGTCGAGCGGCGTTCCTATGCGGGCCCTGGACGGAATGTGGCGGAAGAGATCATCGAGTTCCGCCACACCGAGGACGGCGCACATGGCCGCGATATCCTGGTCGGTGGCGGGAATGTAATAGCGCGCCTCTTCGCGTCGCAAGGCATGCGGATTATACGGTAGCGGCGGGATAGAGCTGTCGTTCATGGCTCCCCTTTATCAATGCGATTGGGACCGGGTCAAGCGGACACGCCGTTAGCAATTTTATCGTATTCCCCAGTCCTATCCAAGTGAAGCGCTTGCTGGACTCGAACGGAACTTGGTAATCTTCTACATGGTCAATGGGCTCACAAGGCCGCGGGACCCGACAGCAGAATACCAGACAACAAGGGAAGAAGCGTCATGAGTCATTACTTCACCCGTGCATCGCATGCTCGTTTCATGGAAGAACTGAACAAATTGCGGACCCAAGACCTGCCGGCCCTAAGTCGTGCGAAAAATGTAGCAGCGGCCGAGGGCGATCTGAGCGAGAATACGGAGTACCATGCTACACGTGAGAAGCTGGACATGGTGCAGCGGCGCATTTATGAACTCGAAGAGCAACTCACCTCGGCACAATTTATTGAGGAGTTGCCGATTTCTTGCGCGAGTGTCTCAATCGGGACGAAAGTACACTGCCTAGATTTAGACACCGACGCGGAAGTCGTCTACATGATCCTGGGACCGGCGGATTCGACACCGGAACAGAATATTATCTCGTTCCAATCCCCGCTGGGACGCGGACTGATTGGCAAAGCGGTCGATGATGAGGTGTCAATTACCATTCCCGCGGGAAAACGAAATTTCCTCATCCTCGATATCCATCGGTTCGACGATTGAGCACCTGGATAAGTGCCCGAACAAAACGAAATTCATATTTTTCCTCTGGAAAAACGATGTCGCCAATTTTGTCCAGGGACTTAATATCTGTGTTCTCACCGCACACCGTTCAAGGAAGGATCTACCATGCACGCGGAGATTGTGGTCATTGGCACGGAACTGCTGTTGGGCCAAATCATCGACACCAATGCGGCCTACCTGGCGCAACAACTCTCCAATATTGGCGTTGATCTCTACTATAAAAGTACGGTAGGCGACAACAAAGGCCGCATGATTGAAACCCTGCAGCGTGCCGTCGGCCGCAGCGATATCGTGATCACCACGGGGGGAATTGGCCCGACCTTGGACGATATGACCCGCGAAACGGTAGCCGAGGTCCTGGGCGTTGAGCTGGAGTTACAACCGCACCTGCTCGATCAGATCAAAGCCATGATGGGTGATCGATATACGGAAAACAACGCCCGCCAGGCCCATATTCCTGCCGGTTCGCTGGCGATGGAAAACCCGGTGGGTACTGCACCCGGCTATTTTGCCCCCACCCCACGCGGCGGCGTGGTCGTCAGCCTGCCCGGTGTGCCCGGCGAATTGCGCTATCTGATGGAAAACGCTGTCATCCCCCACTTCAAAGAGCGTTTTCAGATCGAAGCCATCATTATGTCCCGCACGCTCAAATGCCTTGGCTTGAGTGAAAGTTATATTGATGAGCAATTGGATGATCTGATTAAAATCAGCAACAATCCAACGATTGGCTTGTTGGCCCAGATGCAGTTGGGAGAAATTCACGTCCGGCTGACCGCCAAAGCCGTCAACGAGGATGCCGCCAACAGGCTCATTGATCCGTTGGAAGCCCAGGTGCGAGACCGTCTGGGCAAAGCAGTCTTTGGCACGGATGAGGTCGAGTATGAACAAGCGGTGGCCGATCTCCTGAAGCAGCATGATCTGACCATTGCGGTGGCGGAATCGGGCTTGAGCGGGGGTGTCGGTCATCAGCTCAGTACGGTGCTGGCAGGCGACCCGCACTTTGCGGCCGCCGTGTCGGCGCATCTGCCGGCGGCCTTAGAACAGCTCTTGGATGTGCCTGCCGACCTGTTGCAGCAACACGGTGCCGTCAGCCCCGAGGTCGCCGCGGCCATGGCGCGAGGCGTCCAGCAGCGGAACCGGACCCATCTCGGATTGGCCATTACTGGCGCCGCCCAATTGGACGATGGACCGGATACGGTGGCCTACATTGCCTTGGCGCATGGCGACAATGTGATTAGCGCCCACGAATACCGCCGCGTTAGCAGTATGCGTTTTGCGCGCCAACGCATTGGCCGCGCCAGTTTGCAAGCCGTGTATGATCTCCTGGTTCCCTAAGGGGGAGAGAACCGATGCGCTTGCGGATGCTGTGTGGCGTTGTCCTCGTGCTTCAGGTAGGCTGCCAAAGTGCGTATTATGCCACCCTGGAAAAATTCGGTTACCACAAGCGGGACTTGCTGGTGAGCCGGGTACAGGATGCGCGTGATACGCAACAAGAAGCCAAAGAGCAGTTTTCATCCGCGTTAGAAAAATTCAGTGCCGTGCTGCAGTTTCGCGGCGGCGCTTTGGAGGAAAAATACACCCAACTCAAGGACGAACTGAAGAAGAGTGAAGCCAGCGCCAAGGCCGTACGGCAACGGGTCGCTGCGGTGGAAAACGTCTCAGAAGCGCTCTTCAAAGAATGGGAAGCCGAATTGGCCCAATACCACAATGACAAGCTCCGCCGTGCGAGCGCCCGGCAACTGGCGCACACTCGGCAGCGCTATGCCCCGTTGACCCGGGCCATGCGGCGCGCCGAAGCGAAAATCGATCCCGTCCTCACGGCGTTTCGCGACCAGGTCTTGTTTCTCAAACACAATCTCAATGCCCAGGCCATCGCCTCTTTACAAGAGGAATTGGTAGCCGTCGAAACGAACATCGCCGGCCTGATTCGAGAAATGGAGGCCTCCATTGCGGAGGCCGATGCCTTTATCCAAGCCATTGGGCAATCCTGACAGGCCACGCAGGTTCTCACCGTGCTACGCCGTGTCGTTGCGGTAAGGAAGACGCAGTTTAATGCGTAGATTGACCGGGTTTCCCACGGTGTCTGTTCCCGTCAGAGTCAGATGCCAGACAGGCGCCAGGGGGCCCCAATCGGCGCAGTTATCGAACTCGGGACAGTAGCGATAAGAACCGAGCGGAAGCCGCAATTCGCCACGGGCGGGCAAGGTCCAGGGCCCCTCTTTTTGCCAGCTAAAGTGGCGGCTAGAGGGATTGTTTCGAAAGCGGGCATCGAGCTGCGTGCAGGTAATGGTCTGCCCTTGGGTCTCTTCAAGGACCAGCGTAAATTCGTAGATTTCACGCTTTTCCGCGCCGGTTATAGAAAATCGGAAGTCAGTCGCGTGCCAGCGGCAAAGATGATCCTGACCTTCAATATGCATCTCGATGTTCTTTAAGTTCGCTACCGTGGCACAACCGGCTAGCAGCCACCCGACAAGTAGTGCACACAGGGTATGGCGCGTCCGCATACCACGCTCCTTGTTTGTGCGTTGCATGTTTTCTCCCTCTATGATCAAGTACCTGGTTGTCTGACGTTGAAGCGGCGCTATCGAGCGCCAAGGGTCGCAGGCGTATACGGCCCGGTTTATGCGCTGCGGAGCCGTCTCCGTGCGTACCAGCCCAGGGCACTGAGGAGGCTGCCTCCTATGAGGATGCCGACCAGCCACCCGATGGGGTGCATGATAACCCGCGCCACCCACACCACGGGGGCAAGACTCACACGAACCGCCGCCCGGAGCCAAGCCCGGTCACGGATGATGTCCGCCAGCGGTGGACTGAGGCGAGCATATTGCCCGACGAACCAGCGCCCCAGGGCATGGGTCAGCAAATACGTATCACGGAAGTCACGGAGCACTTGGATCTGCGGCGCCAGTGGGGAGCCATAGGCGGCCGTCGCAATGAAACAGCCACCACTGCCGCCGCTCCCTGCAGCCGCCGGTGTACCTTGGAAGTCGGCGAGCGCCGCGAGGCTGTCGGCACAGACCGCCCGCACCTCATAAGCGCCATCCGCGAATTGTGTGGTATCCCACGCCGTTACAAATAAGGGGGAGGCCGCTACGAGGCCAATATCCAGCCAGGCGCTGTCATGTGTGGCGGTAGCTCCAGTGGGCGTGGCCGTAGGGAAATCCACGTCGTCATTGGAATTCCCCACTGGCCCCAAGCTCCCATCGGCGGCACGGAAGATGCCAAAGAGGACAAGTTGCGTCGTCTGCACCACCAGCACATTTGCCGTTGGAATCACCACTGCGTCCGGGAGGCGTTCCCAGCCGGCCGCGGCCTCGTAGCGCCACAGCGTCAGCGTGGTTGCCTCGATCACCGGGTTGATCGCGTCAACACGGCCATCTTGGTCGGCATCGGCATAGGGCAGGCGGAGCGTCACAGGGATGGCAACGTCCTCTTGCTGTTGGCCGACCGCGAATCGCCATATGTCTGCCACTGCCGTACCGGGAAGCGGTGTGGGCGCGTCTGCCACCGCGACGGTGGCGATATCGAGTGTCTCCTCCTGCGCCAAGGTACCGGCGGGCAAGACGACGAGCACGCCTGCGGCAGTAACCACAACATGGTCGGGTTGGGTTGGAAGAATCTCGGTTTTGAATCCCTGGTCCTCCACAATATCAGGGAGGAGATCGAGATCATGATTCGCGATCAGGACCGGCACCGGCGTCGAGACCGACGCGCCCTGGCCGGGGAGCTGCACGGCGGCCACGGCCACGGCTGTGCCGGCGATGACTTGGTTGGGCTGCGGCGTTGTGAGCGCCAGTTCGGGTGTAGACGCCTGCTGCGTGGCGCCAGCATCAAGGCCGCCTTCAACCGGATTGTCAACCGGGTCGGGTGATTCCGTGTCTTGCTGCTCGCCTTCACCCGACTCACGGACTTGGAAGAGGCAGGCGCCAGGTGGCACGGGAACGACCGAGGTCGTCGCATCATCGCCGTCTGTGGTGGCCGGATCATCGGTCACTACCGGCTCCTGAGTCTCGAGTTCCTCGGCGAGCAGGCCATTGCCGTTCACGTCCCAGTTTGCCACTGCCTGATTCACCACATCGCCATAGAAACCGGACGGCAGGGCGAGGCGGAACGTCAGCACCACTTCATTCGCCGCCTCACCTTCTGTCACCGCCCCAAAGTCCATCGCCATCGTGCCTTCATAGACCACCTCGTTCCGCACCGCATCGAACTCACAACGCTCCACCGTTGAGGCGCCACGGGCCTCACAGGTTAAGCTACCTGGGACGAAGGTGGTCTCGACCGGTATGGGATCCACCACGTGGACCCGATTGACGGTGACATTGCCGTTGTTGATCCAGACGATACGCGCCTCGAGTTCTGTGAGACTGACAGGCATCAAGATTTTCTGGCCTATGGGCGGAGCAAAAAAGGTGAGATTTACCGTCACCGTGGCCACCGCAGTGCCACCCCGGTCGTCCGTTATGGTATAGGTAAATATCACGGGATCGGTGCTATCCGGAGCCGGTGTGTAGGTCAGCGTGCCTTCGGCATTGATCGTCACCGTGCCGGTGGGGGGCGTCGAGACCTGTACGATCCTCAGGGGGTCGCTATCCGGATCACTATCGTTATTCAGAACCGGTATGATGATCGGGGTGTCGATTGCTGTGGTGGCTATATCGTTTACTGCCACAGGCGGGTTCAGGTCGTCTATCACCGTTACGGTAAGTGTCGCTGGCGCCGAGGTGGAATGAGTGTCATCGTCGATCGTATACAGGGTCGCGGACATGCCAATGAAGCCGGGTTCCGGCGTAAACGTCACGTTCCCGCTGCCATCGGCTGTGAATGTCCCTTGCCCGGCGACGGCAAACGTTGTCTGCTGGCCCGGGATATTCGGATCGAGATCGACTGTCGTGGGGTCGATCGTGCCATCCACATCGCTGTCGTTGTCCGTCACAGTGACCGTCACGGGCGTATCCACGGACGTCGATACCGTATCATTCTGCACGATCGGCGGCGCATTCGTGATCGTCACCGTCACGGCTGCTGCCGCCCGGTCACCGGAGGTATCGACAATGGTGTAGGTGAAGGTGTCATACCCGACAAAACCCGGTGTGGGCGTGTAGATGACCGTGTCGTCCGTTGGATCGCCTGGGGTGCCGTTGTCGTCCACTTACACGGTCCCGTGGACGCCATCCGTCAGCGTCGTGATGGTGAGGGGCTCCGGTGTCGGATGCGAGTCATTGGCAAGGACATCGATCATCACGGCAACGTCGTGCGGTGTCGTAGCGCCATCGCCTATGGCGGTGGGCACGGGGTTGGCCACGAGGTCCGTCACCGCAACGCTGACGACTGCGGTGTCCGCGCCGCCATTGCCGTCGTCGACGGTGTACGTAAACGTATCGGTTCCGACAAAGCCCGGAGCTGGTATGTAGTCAATCGTGTCATCGGTCGGATCGCCTGGCGTACCGTTGTCATTCACGACAGCCGCGCCGCCCTGTGTCGTGATAGTATCGACAGCGACGATGCTGAGGGGATCGGCATCGAGGTCGTAGTCGTTGGGCAACACGGGTATGGTCACGGGCGTATCCTGCGGCGTCGTGCTGGCGTCCGCCACCGCGACGGGCGGATGAGAGGCGGATGCAGGGGAGCCCACGGTCACGCTCACTGTGGCTGTGTCGGTGCCGCCGTTGCTGTTTTCAATGGTATACATAAACGTATCCGGTCCGAAGAAGCCGGTATTCGGAGTGTAAATCACCGACCCCTGTGGGGTGAAGGTGACGCTACCGCCAACGGGTTGTGTGACGCTGTGAATCACGAGGGTATCCCCACGCGGATCATGGTCGTTGATCAAGACGGGGACCGAAACGTCCGTCTCCAATGGCGTGACGGCACTGTCGTCCTCGGCCACGGGAGGTATGGGATCGACAATCACCGTGATGGTCGCCGCGTTCGACGTCGCGCCTAGGTTGTCGTCGACCGTATACGACGCGGTACTGGTGCCGACAAAGCCGGATGTGGGCACAAAGGTGACGATGCCGCTACCGTTATCCATAAACGTCCCTTCACTAGCGATGGTGAAGCTGGTCTGCTGTCCTGCCAGGCCGGGGTCGAGGTCGACTGAGGCCGCATCGAGCATGGTGCCCACCGCGGCGATGTCATTGGCCAACACGTCGAGGGCGAGCGGGCTGGCCATGGAGGTGGTGGCATTGTCATTGTTGGCGGCCGGTCCTGCGATGATGGTCACCGAGATCGTCGCTGGGGTGGAGGTAGCGCCATCATTGTCGTCCACCGTAAGGTGATCGTAGGAACGCCGGTAAAACCGGATTCAGGCGTGAACGTGATCATACCACTGCCATTATGGGTGAACGTCCCTTCGCCAACGACTGTCAAGGTATTCTGCTGTCCGGCGGCAGTGGGGTCAAGATCCACACTGCCAGTGGCAATGAGGCCATCACTGTCGGTATCGTTGCCCGTGACCATCAGCGTCACTGGAACATCAATGGACGTCACCGTGGTATCATCGGCAGCCACAGGGGGGGCATTGACCCTTATGCTAATAGCCTCTGGCGCCGACGTGGCGCCGTCGTTGTCATTGACCGTATACATGATCGCTGAGGTGTCGATGAATCCCGCCACCGGCGTGAACGTCACATTGCCTGCGCCATTATCCATGAACGTGCCTTGGCCTGGCACGGTCACCGAATTCTGTTGCCCCATCGTGCCGGGGTCGAGGTCCACCGTGGCCGCATTGATCATGCCATCACTGTCGGTGTCGTTGGCGATCACGGCTACGGTCGTGAGGGTGTTCACCTGCGTCACTGCGGCGTCGGCCACCGCCACCGGCGGGTCGTTGACTCGCACGCTGATGGCTCCCACCATCGAGGTGGCGCCGTCATTGTCATTCACGGTATACATGATTGTCGATGTGCCAATGAAGGTCGGCTCCGGCGTAAACGTCACATTGCCCACTCCATCATCGACGAATGTACCCTCACCCGCAACGGTAATCGTATTCTGTTGGCCGGCCATACCCTGATCGAGGTCGACACTGCTCGTCACCACAATGCCGTCCGTATCGGTATCATTGATCGTGATGGTCGGCAGCACCACCAGCATATTGATTTGGGTCACGGCGCTATCCATCACGGCCACCGGCGGATCATTAATCCGAAGTTCCCCTGGCAGAATAGGCGGAGGGTTAAGTAGATCAACAGGTTAGCCCAATTCAAAAGCCCATTTACATGGGAACAATCCAACCTCCTGAAACGACATGGCTTATGGTCATACGTTTGCAGACGATGTCAAGCCCATGTGGCAGAATAGGAGCGAAAATTTTGCGATTTACAGGGGAACAAAGGTCGATTCGTTTCAGGCTTTTGAGTTTTTATTTCAACAAGTTGTCGCCGAATCACGGGAGGAACTTCGGATTAATGGGAATCTGAATGTCTTGCACTTCGCCGTCCGGTGCCGGCCCCGTCGGGCCGAGTCCCCCGACACTGCTGCAACGAAAACGCGAGACCGTTGGCCCCGGCACGGCTGCCGCGGGTACGAGGAAGGTTAGGGTATTGGCGCCGCTTCCGGCCAGCAAGACCTGGTTGGTGGCAATCTGCTCACCCAGGTCGTCAAAATCCCCATCATGGTTGAAGTCCATCCACGCATCCAGATGACAATCCGCGGGTGAGGCGGCGGCGGTCATAATGACCTGCACGGCGCTGCTGCTCAAACCCGGGCTCGGGACGGGGCTGCCGACGAGGATCCCGTCTTCGTCATCACCTGCCGGAATGCAGAGACCCACAGTCGCAGCACCGACGGCAAGATCGTCTGCCGACGCAACGTTGTTTTGCAGGGTGCCGCCGTCAATATCGACGCAGCCACCAATAAACGGGCTGGCAAGGGTGACGGGATGTCTTGGACCACCGTCGGCATCTTGGGTGTTGTAATTTCCCGGACTGGTGCCCGGGCCTGTATCCGGGGCACCGCCATAATCGGAGGGCTGGGGCTGGGCTGCCACGTCGCCAGACGTCCCCAGGCTCAAACCTAGTAGGAAGATCCAAGGCATGACAAGGAAGAGAAAATGCAGCTCCGCATGCGAGGCCGTACGCCAGCATGTCTTCACCTCCTTGGCCCTGCTCGTGACATTGAACCGTTTCTTTGTGAGCCAGCGATAGCCTGCATCTATGCTTTGACAGACGCAAAGCCATATGCTTGTTGCCTGCTGTCGACCGATGCATGCGATCTTCATGTAGGCGTTCAATTGTTTTCCTTTCACGATGTCTTCTCTTGGAGCGTTATATATTTCCTAGACTTTTATAGATAAAAAACAAATCCAACAAACATTATTTCGGTATATTCTGCTGAATTGTATCCAACAAAAATGAATAGCGAATGAACAAGCGATGAATAGATAATGAAAACTGTAAAAAATGATATACCCAAAAGATTAGGGCATGAGGAAGGGAAACGGAAAGGCAGGGGCAAGGATAGATAGCAGGCGGTATCGACGGGACACAACTGAAGGTCATTATGCTTTCAGCATGTAGCCCATAGCGCGGATAGTATGGATGAGCGTGTGCGAGAAACTGTGATCGATCTTCTGTCGTAACCGGCGGATGTAGACATCGACTAAGTTCGTCGAAGAATCATGTGCATAGCCAAAGACTTGTTCCTCAATCATGGTACGGCTTAAAGCCCGCCCCGCATTCACCATGAGATATTTCAGAATTGCAAACTCTCTGGGGGTGAGCTGAATCGGCTGAGTGGCCCGCATGACTTCACGGGTGTTTTTGTCGAGGAACAGATCAGACACCTGGATCGCAGGTATAAGATCGAGAGCTCTGCGGCGCCGGAAAAGCGCTTCGACACGGGCTAACAGCTCTTTAAACGCGAAAGGCTTGGTGAGATAGTCGTCAGCCCCGAGCTGCAAACCTTGCACCTTTTCATCCACCGCATCCTTGGCCGTCAGCATGAGAATGGGAACTTGCACGCCACGTTTGCGCAATTGGCGGCAGACCTCGAACCCATCCATGATGGGTAACATGATGTCAAGCAGAATCAGATCATAGGATTGTTTGAGCCCCATTTCGATGGTCCAGCGGCCATCTGCAGCAATATCCACACTGTACCGTTCAGATTCCAAGCCTTTTTGGATGAAGCCGGCAACCCAGTGGTCATCTTCGACAAGCAAGATGCGCATAACCCTCTCTCACCCCACAGTTCCAAAACCACTTGCACGAGCCTGCAAGCACGAACCGGTTTCTGCAGAAACCGGTTCGTGCTGGGCTCAGATCATGTCGTACCCGATAGCAGGTTGCTTTAAATTGTTCTCCAAATTTCCCACTTTCGCCACCCGAAGCCTAGCGCTATTCCAGCTCCATTCTCGATGTCATGTGGCCCAAAGCGTGGTAAAGTCTCACAGAACATTCCGGCCTGCAGCTCGGCGCCTGCTGGCGCGGCTGCCAGCAAGGTTGGTATCTCAACATGGGCTGACTTTTAAGGGGAGTACGCATATGGCATCGCCCACGTCCCGTCCGGCACGTCCGCGCCGACGTTGGGGGCGCACCCTGTTCATCGTAGTGTTGGCCTTGCTTGGCCTGCTCGTTGTGGTTCTGGCTATTCTGCCGTCTGTGCTCAGTCTGGAACGCGTCAAGGAACAGATCGTGGCCCGAGCTGAAGACGCATTACACCGGAAAGTCACGCTCGGCCAAGTCCATTTGCAGATATGGACAGGTCTGGGGGCCGGCCTGGAACAGGTGACGATCTCCAACCCTGCCGGTTGGCAATCCCCGCATTTTGCTAAGATCGACACGCTCTCGGTGAAGGTCGCGTTCCTGTCGTTACTCCAGGGAAAGATGGAGGTCAGTAAACTCATCTTGCGTGATGGGGACCTCGTCATTGAGCGCGATGCCCAGGGCCGGATGAATTATGACGATCTCATAGCGCCATCGCCGGATACCGCCGGCACGTCTACGTCGCCGGCGCCACAGGAGACGCCGTCCGGCGGCTCTCCCTCAGAACATCTTCGGGTCTCTAAAGTGATATTGCAGGATGTCGATATCGCGTTCATTGACCGCATGGTGGTTTCTGGACAGACGCTCACAACGTCTGCTCAGGACGTGCAGATCAATGTCGCCAACATTGGGCTCAATACCCCTATCGACTTCAGCTTGAGCACGGCCCTGTTGACCGAGGGTGATCACAACATCCAGGTGCAAGGCCAGCTCGGTCCACTTCCTGAAACGCTTGCTTTTGATCTCGTGCCCTTGCGTGTCACACTCAAAATCACCGCTCTCCAGCTTGCCCCGCTTCTCCCCTACATGGGACCGGAGCCGGCACTGACGGCGGGACAGCTCGACGCCGACATCACGGCCGCAGGTGCTCTGGGAAGCGCTCTCGACATCGATGGCGCCGTGTCGCTGGCGCAGGTTGTGCTGCGTGATAGCACCGGGACAGGTTCCCCAACGGCTTTGCCCAACGTGACCCTGAAGCACGATATGACCCTCAACATCGCGCCGGCGCTGCTGCAACTGACGGAGGCAAATCTGGACCTGGCGGCTCTACAGATCACGCTCAAGGGCACCATCCATCACTTTATGACGACCCCGCACCTTGACTTGCAACTTGCGACTACCGATTTTGACTCTGCTGCGGTCTTGCAACACCTGCCGATGCTCGCCGTGGCCTTGCCCAAGCCAGCCTCAGTCGCGGGCAAACTGCGGATCGAGGGCACGATCAAAGGCAAACCGGACGATCTCCACACGCACACGCAGATCTCCACACCCGCGCTGTTGGTAAAAAGTGGAACGTTTAGCGGCGCCAAAACAGGTGACGGTCTGCTCCTGGACCTGAGGGACATGCAGACCATCCTCGCAGCGCGTCTCGCCTCGCAACAGCCGCCTGACGTGCACCTGCACTTGAAAACCAAACGCCTGGTCTTTGATCAACAGACGCCTCAAGCCGTCGCCTCCACGTCCGGCCCAGCGGCAACAGAGGGTGCCGCTTCGAAGCCGGCCTCGTCATCGCCAGCCCCCCCTATCAATCTCAGAGGCAGCGTCAGCATCACGGATGGACGGATTAAAAACCTGGCATTTCAAAACCTCGCGGGCAATTTCTCCCTCATAGAAGGACTGTTGAAAAGCGCGCAGAGTTTAAAAACGTTTGGCGGCGCCATTCAAGGCCAAGTTCAGGCCAATTTGGCACAGGCGCAGCCGGACTACACACTCAACGTGAAAGTCGCTAGCCTGAATGCGGGCAACGTGGTCAACGCGTTCACCGCCGTGCCGAATGTCCTCTTCGGGTTGCTCAATACCGATTTACAGTTTCGCGATAAGGGATTGACCTGGGATGCCATCAGTAAAACGCTCACCGGCACCGGCAAGGTACAGCTCAACGAACTCAAACTGACCTCGTTTGACCTCATGCCCAAGCTCGTCCAAGGGTTGGATCAGGTGAGCCGCTTGGTCGGTTTTACCATCCCCGCAGATCTGGCACAACGCTCCTTCGATACGATGAAGGCGACGCTCCAGGTAAAGCAGGGCAAAATCTATTCCGACGATCTCAAACTGTGGGGACCGGATCTGGAATTCCTTGGCAAAGGTTTTCTGGGTCTCGATCGCTCCCTCCAATTTGATGGGACAGCCGTACTGTTAGGCAAACTCGCCCGTTCGTTAGGTAAACATGCCGCTTTTCTACAAGATAAAGAAGGGCGTATTCATCTGCCGCTTGCCGTGCAAGGTACGGTGACACAACCCCGGATCACGCTCAACGAACAACATCTTCTGACTCTGGCGCAAAAATCCCTAGGCAAGAAGGTGGAAGAAAAAGCCGGAAAGGAGCTACAGAATGTTCTCGACAAAGTCCTTCCGGGGATGAAGCCCGGCAAAGAATCGGCCACGGCCAACGATGCGCAGAAATCGGACCCCGCCAAACAGATTGACAAGGTGTTGAAGGGCCTATTCAAACGTCAATAGTCAAGGCCATGTCGGACAACGGTACCGTTGTCACCCATCTCGGTCATAGCCGGGGTAACCCTAGTATTTCGTCATCAGAAGCCGTACAATGCTTATCCGATTCTATAGATGACATGATACGTAACGAGGGCATCGGTTCCTGCTGGCCAGAGATGCTTGGCAGCGTAGCGAAAGGAGTATCCCATGCGTTCAATCATGACAGGGCTCGTGGCGCTGATCCTGTGCCTAACCCTGAGCGGCACGGTAACGGCCCAGAATCCTTTGAACAAAATGCTCGACGCCATCAAAAAGCAGGGCAGCAGTCAGGGAGGCGAGACGTCAGGTTCCAACGTCACCCAAGGCCTGAAGGAAGCCCTGCGTGTTGGAACCGATAAGGCGGTGGCTCGGACGGGCAGAACCGATGGCTACTTTGGCAATGCGCTCATTAAGATCTTGCTGCCGAAAAAATTTCGCAGTATTGAGAAAGGCTTACGGATCGCAGGGCAAGGACCCGCGGTCGACGAATTCATCCTGAGTATGAATCGTGCCGCAGAAAAGGCCGCCCCCAGGGCCAAGTCGATCTTTGTCGACGCGATCACCTCCATGACATTTGCAGATGCCCAAAAGATTTTCCAAGGCGGCGATACGGCGGCCACAGACTTTTTCAAAGACAAGACCAGTAAACAACTGTATAGCTCTTTCCGACCAGTCGTGGATAAAAGCATGAACCAGGTCGGCACGGTGCAGAAGTACAACGCCATGGTTGGCCAAGTGGGAAGCCTGCCGTTTGTCAAAAGCCAGTCTTTGGATGTGGGGGGCTATGTGACCAACAAAGCACTCGATGGACTCTTTGCCATGGTGGCGCAAGAAGAACGGCAGATTCGCCAAAATCCTGCGGCACGTGTGACCCCGCTGTTACAGCAGGTCTTTGGCCGCTAACGGGTTCGGAGGCAAATCGACGTGAGCCTGGCATCTCCCTCAGGAGACGCACCAGGCTCCTCTGACAGTGTCGACGCAGTCGTTTACGAGCGGTCCGTCTCCACCCCAAGGGCCTTGAGCGTGTCGAGCGTCAAGCCGCCTTGGGGTAGCCCTTTGGCACGCTGGTAGGCTGCAAGCGCCTTGCGCGTCCGGGATCCGATGACCCCCATCGATCTGTCCAGGATCGTATCCGGCACGCAGCAACGCCTTCTGGATCGACTCGACGGCTCGCGGTGTCGTGTTCGTTTCACACAGGACCGACCGCCAGGCGACCCGCCCCTCGCTGACTTTGACTTGCTTCGACACCCACTGATATTCCGCCGGGATCGGTACGCTCCGGGTTTTGCCAGGGGCGACGAGTTTTCGCACTTTGACCGTTTGATATTTGGCCGGCACTTTGATGGCGCGCGTCGTCGGCGGTGTCTTCATGAGGCGCTTCTTCACCATCTTATACTCAGGCGGTACCTCGACGGTGCGCGTGGTGGCCGAGTGTTTCAACACGCGTTTCGTCACGGTCTTATAGGTTGCAGGCACTTCCACCAAACACATGATCTCGCCCGTGGCATGGTCGATGCGCTCCAACGGCCCTCGCCCCTTCTTCCACACCGTATGCGCAGGGGTGTCGATCACACGCTCGGTGACGGTGTCATACACCGCCGGGACGACCTCCGTATGGGTCGAGGCCGGACGTACCAGCACGCGCTCTTCCACCCACTCATAGGTGGCAGGCACCACTTCGAGCTTCTCAGAAGGCTTCTGCACCAGCACGCGCTCTTCCATCCATTCATACCGGGCCGGCGTCGTTTCAATCCGCTCTGTGGCGTCGCTCTTCAACACCTTGACCGTTTCGGTCTTATAGGTGGGTGGAACAAAAACCCGCGCGTAACATTCTCCTGGTCTCGCGTTTGGTGGGAATAACTCCTCTCCTCCTGTGGCCTGGCTTTGCGCCACCACCTCTGAAGTTGTCAGCACGCCGACGACGAGAGCACTGACGGCGAGCACAAGCATACGGAACATTGTCATTCGCATCGACTCTCCTCCTGTGTCATAGGTGTTAAGTCCCTAGGCATAATTGCTTTTATATATTCCTGCAGAGGAAAAATAGGGTTGTTCCCCAATAGTTAATGAGGTAGGCTATCCTCCCCCAAACGATGGAGGGAGCCCAGCCAGGT
>CBCXVS010000032.1:0-36472 GCA_965178525.1 uncultured bacterium
TCACCTTGGTCGTCCGTATGATCGTTATAGGCTTGTTGCTTCAGGTGCTCCATGCCGGGTGTGGTTCATGCATGCACAACATCATGACGCCGAAGCAAAAGACAGCGGCTTCCGTTGCCGAACTTCTGCAATTTTTTCAGTATGCTCATACTCTGGCGCCCACCGAGCTTCATACCCTCTACCATCAAGAGGAGCAAGATTTTATTGCACAAGATACAAATCATAACATGATTCGGCTTGCATTACTATTAACCTGCCAAACACGCAATTTCAAAATTTGTCACATGCAGTGGAACTTTTGAAAACGTATATGGCCCAGAATCAATCGGATTCTGAGCTCCATAACTTTTGCTCTCTGCTCATCAGTATTTTATTAGAACAAGAGAAATATAAGACGCTATACAATATGGCCAAACAAAAACTCGATAGGACTATTGTAGAAAAGAACCAAAAAGTAAAAATGTATGAGCAGATAAAGCGACAACTCAACCATATTCGATTAAAGGCACGGGAACAACAAGCAATCTACAAAAAGATTGATCAGGAATTAATTGAAGAGAAACAGATCGTGAAAAACTTGCGAGAGCAAATTGAACAATTAAAAATCATTGAAAAAAACCTGAATGAACGTCAAAAGCAGCCCAATCCTGCGACATGAGCGAGAGCGAGAAGGTCAATACGCGATGAGCCTGACACTCAACAAAATTCTCCTCGTTGATGACGATACGGCCTTGCTACGGCTGCTCTCCATGCGTCTAACCAACGCGGGGTATGAGGTGAACACCGTCGAGAGTGGAGAGCAGGCGCTAGCCCAATTGGCTGTGTACCGTCCCCATCTCGTCATCACCGATTTGCGCATGGAGGGAATGGATGGGCTGGCCCTCTTTGATGCGATTCACCAAAGCAACGCGGCCTTACCGGTCATCATTCTGACGGCGCATGGCTCCATCCCGGATGCCATCGCCGCCACCCATCGCGGCGTGTTTAGCTTTCTCACCAAACCGTTTGACGGCAAAGTACTGCTGGAACACGTCAAGAAAGCCTTGACACTCTCGGGAGGCGCAGGCCGTGACAACCTGACCACCGCGGAGGAACCGTGGCGGCAGAACATGATCACGCGTAGTGCGGTCATGGAAGACCTGCTGGCGCAAGCCAAATTAGTTGCCGAGAGCGATACGAGCGTCTTAATTCATGGCGAAAGCGGCACGGGCAAGGAATTGCTGGCCCGCGCCATTCACCGGGCCAGCCCCCGCTGGGAGCATGCCTTTGTGCCGGTCAATTGCGGAGCCATTCCGGAGCCGCTGCTTGAATCCGAACTCTTCGGCCATAGTAAGGGCTCGTTCACAGGCGCCACGCGTGACCACGAGGGCCTGTTCCGAGCGGCGCATCATGGCACCTCGTTTCTCGATGAAATTGGCGATATGCCGCTGGCTTTGCAAGTGAAGCTCTTGCGCGTCTTACAGGAAAAGCAGCTCCGGCCCGTCGGCTCCACCCATACGGTTCCCATTGATGTACGGATTATCTCCGCCACGCATCGGAATCTCGATCAGGAAATGAGTCAAGGCCATTTCCGGGAGGATTTGTATTACCGGCTACATGTGGTGACACTCGACATCCCCAACTTAGCCGCCCGCCGTGAGGACATGCCGCTCCTCGCCACCCACTTTCTGCGGCAACTGTCCTCGGGCAACAAAAAGACCGTCACGGGATTCGCCCCAGAGGCCCTGGACCTGTTGGTGCGCGCCGCATGGCCTGGCAATGTGCGGCAGCTCTTTAATGTTGTGGAGCAGACTTTTGCCCTCTCAACGACACCGATTATTCCTGCCGCGCTGGTCGGCAAAGCCCTGCGGGAGAAGCCGGGGGAACTTCTCACCTTTGCCGATGCCAAGCGTCGCTTCGAACAGGAGTATCTCGTCAAACTGCTGCAGATTACCAACGGTAACGTGAGCCGAGCCGCGCGCCTGGCGAAGCGCAATCGGACGGAATTCTACAAGCTCTTACACCGCCATCATATCGACCCGAGCCTGTTTAAAACACCGTCACGGGTCTGACCCCATCTTGCCCCAGGTCTCGGAGCTGCCAGTCTCGAAAGCAGGGATGAGGGATGAGGGATGAGGGATTGGCTAAGAGGGGCGAGCCCTCATCCAGCCACTAAGCGGTGTTGGTTAAGGACTTAAAAGCGGAATGTGCGCCCATAGGTAAGGCTCAGCATGACCTCATTGCGGTCAAACTCATCCCGCTCGCGATCATCATCTATCATGACCATGACCGGATCTTCGAAGCGCCGTTGCCGGTAGCGGTAGGTAATATCGATGCTCAGCCCGGTACGTAAGATAAACTGGGACGCAAATGCGAAGCGATGGTCGGTCCGGTCGGCCTGAGACGACTCATCAAAGAGGGACAGACCAAAGATATAGGACGCCGTGAGGCGCCAGAATCGCAAGGCCTAGTAGGACACCCGAGGACGGAGCGTGATGACCCATCGATCGTCATTGTCACCCTCGTCATCGGCTTCAAAATCCAAATACGACACGTTTGCCTGCAGGCCTGCCACCAGTTTCGAGGTCAGATTGGATGCGAACCGGAGGACCAGCCGATCGGAAATCACTTCATTACCCGAGCCACCACCAGAGGTGAACAGCCGGGCATAGCCGATGGACGCTTCGCCCGTGCGCAGCGTCTTACGGAGTCCGATATCGCCGACTACGGAGGCGTTTCCGTCGAGGCGTTCGGCATTCGAAAATGTCACGGAATAGCCCAATCGAACGTTGCCCGTCAGGGTTGGGCTAAAGTGATGTTCATAGCCCGCACTGACGGTATGCACTTGGAAAGCGGCTTGAGACCCAGCCATCGGACTATTCTTTTCAAACGTAAAAAAGTCGACCTTGTAGCGCAAATCGGCGCGATTCGTCCGGGCAATATTCGTCAGATAACTCACAAATCCCCCGAGAGTGTAGCGAAATTCGTCCAATTCATCCGCTTCCTCAATATCCTTGATGAGGGCCTGTAACAGCGCACCCAGGGACGTACGCGGCGCCAGCCGGAAACGCACCGTCGCATTGGTGGCGTTACGGATGGTGCGGCCGCGCTGCTGACCACTATTTTGCTCTTCGTTCACAGGGTCCTGGTCGGGGTCGCGGTCCACGGGCTCTTCCGTGATCGTGAGCTGATTACCCCCATTGATGGAAAAACGCCGCGACAAGGACGAGGCAACGGTCAAGTTGAGGATATGGGAGACCTGGTTATTGGCACTATTATCAGCGAAAAATTCGAAGGAGGGGCGGTAGCTGAACTGCAGTTCCATGTCGCTTCTCGGCAGATAGCGCACTTCTATAGATGGCGTGATTACCGTAATAAAATCGTCGATTTTCCTCTCATCCTCCTCCATTCCAAAACCGGAACGTTGAAAAATATTGTCATCGTAGCGTTCGCCGATCCGTAGAGAAGGCGTTAACGTCAATATCTGGCTCCAGGCCAGGGCAGGACACAGCAGACAACAGAGGGTGAGCCTGACAAAACACTTCCGAATCAGCCGGTTCGCCGCTTCCTCAAGGATTCGTTTTCGACTCATGCCACCACCTTGCTCCTGTTGTGTCATGCCAACGGGTCGAACGGTATCTCTTACGTGCAACCCACTCCTCACATTGTCAAGTGGAATTATAACATTCCACTGCCGCCTTAGCTACCTCCTTTCCGATGCGTGCTCAACCTTGCACCGTCGGATATTCCGTACAACCGCTTCAGAAACATCCGCGCCGGTTTTGGGAGGGGTGGCGAGGTCGTATGCATGGCGTCCTATGACCCTGGGAAGGTCGGGGCGCCTGCGGCGGCGTAGTAATGCCTCCGGCGTGACACGTATATGGTGTCGCCATTCCGGATCCGAACGGGTTGGACACGCTCCCCGGCGAGAAGCTTCTGCAGCTCGATACGGACGCCGGGAAAGCCTTGTAGGTGCTTCACCGCGACGATCTTGCCTTTCACGCGCTTGCGCTCTGCCCGGATGACGAGGACATACCAGCCCGCGTCCGGCGTAATCCCATTGGCTTGCGTCAGGAGATCGAGCAGGCTGGCGTCCGGCGGCAGGGCGTAGACCCCGGGGGTACGGACTTCGCCGCGCACATAGACATGCTGCTGCCCGTATTCTTTGATGCGAATGGCCACCTGCGGAGCCACCACCCGGGCATCTTGCAAACGCTTGGTCAGCTCCCGGCGAGGAAAGCGTGACGTTGCGGCTCAACTCCGGGTACCCATAAACGGTAATATCAAGCATGTCGTCCGCGCCTAACGTATATAGCGCTGTTTTGAGCCGCTGCCCACCATGCGTGCTCTTATACGAGGCGACGACAATCGACGGGGGCGGCAAGTTGTGGTGCGCTGCACACCCCGTCTGGAGCGCCGCCAGCATCAGGGTAAGGAACAGACGCCATATCATAGAGGTTTCCTTAGTTGCCATGTCACACGGTGCTATGCGGTATGGTCTCCTTACCGGCGGCCATCGCTCGGCATGGCCTGCCGGGAAATCGGGACGTCCTGGAGCAAGGAATATGCCAAGCATTCTGCAGACAACATCAAGGGTATTGATCGCGTCCTTGCCGGGGCGCAAAGAGATAAGAAATACCTTTTTATTTCAATGTACTAGAGCCGATGCAGATCTTGCCGCGGAGCGTCGGTAAAGCACCCGATGATGGGAGAGAACGATGGGTGAAAGGGGGGGAAGTCGGTCATGGATGACACACCTGATACGCGTCTGTCCTATGACATCCATGACGCAGGCAACGCCGCTGCCGTTGGCGGCCACGGCTGAAGTGCCTGGGCATCATGACCTTTAAGTGCCTGACCAAAACTAAATTCATATTCGCCTATAGGAAATCTATAAAAATAGTTCTGTACAGGTACTTATATATTTCTCCAGGGGAAAGATATAAATTTCATGTTGCCTCCGTACTTAGTAGAGGTCGTATTCCTGTAATTTCCGATACAGCGTCTTATAGCCAATCCGTAAACGCTTTGCCGCTTGCGCCTTATTGCCCTTCGTTTCATCCAGCACATGGGCGATAAGCGAGCGTTCCAGGCAAGCCGTGACCTCATTCACTACGTCGTGGAGGCCATAGCCTTCGGAGAGTTTGTGCACGGGCAAGGAGGGCACCGCCTCCACCGGCTCTGCCGCTGGGCTGAGAATCTGCTGCACGTGTTTCAAAGCAATCGTGTCATTACTCAGCAACACCGCGCGGCGCACCGCATTGCGTAGTTCACGCACGTTACCGCGCCAATCATAGGACAGGAGATGGTCTTGCGCCTCGGAGGAAAATCCGCTGACGTCTTTGTTCAATTCGTCGTTGGTCTCGCGTCGAAAGCGCTCCGCCAGATAGAGGATATCTTCTCGCCGGTCGCGCAGCGGCAAGAGGTATATTTTGAATTCATTTAAGCGATGAAAGAGGTCTGCACGAAAGCGTCCCGCCTTGACTTCCTCTTCTAAAATAGCGTTGGAGGCCACAATGATACGGACATCCGTCGTGACACGATGCTCACTTCCAAGCGGCTGCACACAGCGCTCTTGCAGACTCCGCAACAACTTCATCTGCACGGTCGGCGTGACATTGCCAATTTCATCCAAAAACAACGTGCCGCCCTTGGCCATTTCGAACAAGCCCGCTTTCTTGGCCTCAGCCCCTGTGAAGGCCCCTTTGACGTACCCGAATAATTCACTCTCCACAATGCTATCGGGCAGGGCGCCGCAATCAACGGCAATAAAAGGTTTGTGGACCCGGTCACTCTGTTCATGGATGACGCGGGCGATGAGTTCCTTGCCCGTGCCGGTCTCCCCTTGCACAATCACCGTAAAGTTGGTCCGCGCTACACGTTGAATTTGCCGATGGATTTGCTGTACGGAAAAACTCGGCCCCATGAGATGAAAAAGATCGTGTCCGTTTGCTGTCACCGTATTCACCATACTATTTTCCCCGGGCCTCTCGTAGTGAACTGACGCCTTGAGCAGCTCTCCAACACGCTTGGCCTGATCACGGGCGCCCCAGGCGTCAGATGCGGCTGCTCCCTGTCTCCCTATTGTTCAAGGGGCATGCCATTTCGGCCGCGCAACCGTTTTTTCTGCCACATCGTGCCGCAGATCTATTGATTTTTCATGTCTTGGTGTACGGATCGGGCTGGGATGAACAGGCGCATCGTCTTGCTAGGTCACGACTGCCCGACGCACAACCTGTTAAGAATTCCGACATGGCTGGCGGCAACGGCATGCGACGGCTGAGAGAAAGGGGATAACACGAGCAAAAATAAGACGGTAGGGAGGCGACAGAGGGCGTGGCCATATCTGTAAACATTTCCGACACCGTGCCTCAGATATGGCCCGGCGAGGCGTGCGCGACCCCTGGGGACCGCGCGTCAGGGTTAGCGGCGCAACAGTTTCCGAATTTCCTGGCGGGCTTCGTCCCGCTCGGCACGGTCTTCCGAAGCCAGGTCTTCCATCAACGGTTCGAGAAATTCCAATAATTCGGCCCGCTTATCGTCCTCGTCCACCAACCGCACAAGGCGCTCGAGGGCCCGCTCCCGCACTTGCTCATTGGGATGCACAAGCTGGCTCAGCAGACGCCGCGCCGCCGTGTTGGTCTTAATGTCGTCAAAGACGGAGCCCGTCTCACTCTCTTCTGACGCCTCCCGGTCTTTGTCCGTCCCACGCGGTTGCGGAATGAACGGGCTCGGTGCGCGTCGCCCCACCGTCGTCCGGCCCGGTGTCCGCGAGCCGCTCTCCGCAGCCGGAAAAAACAAAATGCGCTGGACGCGAACCGAGTCGCCCTGTGCCTGTGTGAACAGGACATAGCTCTCGATTTCCGCCACGCGAAACAACCGTTTCAGTCCTTCCACAACCGGCATGCCGGTCAGGCGCATGGAAATACGCTTACTGGGCAGGCCGTCCAGATGCCGCACGTCAATATCGCCCTGTGCGGCAATGTCTTGCAGGACCGCTTGGAGTTCGTGGTCTTGCACATTGATAGACAAGCGATTGTTCTCTATCGTGATCCCCGCCGCGGCAGCGACTTGAACCACAGCGGCCGGAGACCGGATGGCAGCGGGCCGTGCTGGCTGGCTGGCCACCGGCAAGGCTTGCCCCCATGCCGTGGGGGAACCGCACGTGACGAGGAAGCATAGGGACAAAAGGGCTCGTCCGACCCATCTCCGAAACTGCATAGGATTGTGACCCATGGCGACCTCTTTTCTCATACGGTAGGACGATAAGTCCCTGGACAACATTAGGGACATCGTTTTTCCAGAGGAAAAATATGAATTTAGTTGTGTTCGGGCACTGACAACAGCGCTCACCGGACCCTGCGGCTTTGCACTCCCAACGTTATCACGCCATAGACAACCGAACCCTCGCTGGTGACTCGGTATCACCCCTAGACAGGTGTACAATATCAACTCGGCTCTGTTGTGTGGTTTCATACACGCGAGCATATGATGCCCACCTAGCTGCTTCTTGCGTAACAGTGGCATATTCGTTGAGGACCTGTCAAGGTGAGTCAGCATTCGTTGTGAAAAGATGCTTCAGTCCGTCAGGGTCGGCGCTCATCACACTGATATACACTATCAGTCCTGGCAGGCAAGGACTCGGCGCCCTCTCTGTCGCCAGCGGCGCCCGATGGAATGATATAGTGCATCGGCGCGCCGGCACGGAATATCGAGCCAGACAGTATTACCATATATTTTCGTGTTCTGTGTAGAAAATTAGTATTGCATTCTATAAAGGTATGGCTCAAGATAGGCGGGCTCCAACATATGGGACCCGTACAAGGTCTCATATGATATGAGCCACGAATGTGGCTTTGTGTAACAAGACTCATTTATAGTAGATCGTACGCTCGTGGGTGGACAACGTGAGGAAGTCCGTATCCGGCTGGGCCAGACAACAAATGATGATCCATGAGCCGACGATCTGTGGTTGGGCTCATGATCGCATCACGCCAGCCGATCAGGACGCCTCACAGCCAGAACCGGTTGTCCCGGAGTCTCCACCGTTCTTCGGCACGTCGCGCCACCCCCTCATATCGGCCGGGGGCCTGGCCGTGGAGCCGGCATTGGCGCCATGCCCTCAGCCACGCGTATAGGAAAGGCTTATCATGCCCAAATCCCTCGTTGAAATGGCCTCGGAAATCGTTGCGGCTCAGGCGAGCCACACGCCCATGTCCCCAGAGGAAATTTCCGAGGTCGTGCGTCGTGTCTTTGACATCCTGCAAAGCCTGCAGGCGATTGAAGCCGGGCAAGCCGACGGCAACAATTCGATCGAGACGGCAGAAAAATTGAATCCGCAAGACTCGATTCAGCGCAATCGCGTCATTTGTCTGGTCTGTGGGAAAGAATTCAAGCTCCTATCGAACCGTCACCTGGTGTTGCACGGCATGACCTCACGCGAATATAAACTCAAATACGGCTTGCCTTTGCGGCAGGCTTTAAGTGCGAAGTCGCTGACCCTGGCTCGGCGCAAGATCGCCAAGGAAAAAGGGTTGGGAGCAAAGCTTGTCGCCTATCGACGTAGCCAAAGAGCCCGCGCATGACCTCGACCTGTGCCGTATAGAGGTGCGCGCTTTTATACGGCAGCACCTCGCTCCCCTGCTGTGACGCCCTACCCGGTGAGCTTGCCTCACCGCTGCGCAACGTCTCCATCACCAATTGAAATTCGATGGGATATGTGGGTTATTTGCATACGTCAATTGGCCTCCGATGATCCCTGGCGAACGGTAGTTGAACCGATCACAACGGCATACTATGATACACGGTTATGGATGGACGGTAAGTGCCCGAACAGAATTAAATTCATATCTTTCCTCTGGAAAAACCATGTCGCTAATTTTGTCCAGGTACTTGGGTGTGTTTGGGGTCTTGATCCTGTGGAGACGGCTCGATCTTTCCTATAGAGTAAGGAATACAAAGATATGGATGTCAGTGCGTATATGATGCGTAACGCGGTGGCGCGACGGACGCCACCGATGAGGTCAGACCGAGTACCGGTGACACTCCTGGTGGGCTTTTTGGGGAGCGGCAAAACCACCTTGGTCAATCGGATTCTCACCGAGCAGCACAACCAGCGCATCGCCGTTATTGTCAATGAATTCGGCGATGTCGGGATTGACGGCCGCCTGATCGCCAGCGAGGACAACAATGTCGTCGAACTCAGCAATGGGTGCCTGTGCTGCACGGTGCAAGGCGATCTTAGCGATACGCTGAGGCAGTTACTGAGCAGGTGCCGGCAGGCCATGGAAGCAGAGCCATTCGAACGCATTTTAATTGAAGCCTCCGGATTGGCTTCGCCCGGACCGGTGATCCAAGGTATGCTCGTGGATCCGTTTCTCACGGCCCACGCCCAGGTGGATGGCGTCATCACCATGGCACATGCCCAGCACATCGTGCAGCAGCTCAAGGACATTCCGGAGGCGGTAGAGCAAATTGGCTATGCCGATCATATCATCCTGAACCACTGTGATCAGTGCGACGTCGTCGGGCTTGACGCCGCTGAGGCCGCCGTGCACGCCTGTAATCCACACGCGTCCATGGAACGGGCGACGCGGGCCGAGGTCGAGATGACTGGATTGCTCAACCAGCACACTTGGGATTCCGCGGCGGTCAAAGCGGTCCTGGCTGATACGCACCGGTGTCACGATCACGATCATGCGCATGATCACGTCCATACCCAAGGCGTAGGAACGCTCACGTTGCGGTCCGAAATGCCCTTGGATTTGCAGCGCTTGAAACGGTGGCTGCTAGTTGTATCGGAACGGCAAAGCCATGATCTCATGCGTCTCAAGGGCATTGTGCACTGCCAACAACACGACGAAGCCGTAGTGATTCAGGGTGTCTATCAGTGGCTGGAAATACGAGAGCGGGCGGGCGAGGTGCCGCACGAATCCGCATTGGTACTGATCGGCAAGAATTTGGACGAAAAAACACTCAGCCAAGAGTGGGCAGACTGTATCGCCCGGGTATAGCCGCATGCTCGACCCGATCTGAAGCACAGCCCGAGACCAAGGGTACGCCGTACAAGGCCGCACGCTCAGACCCCGTCGCCGAATGCCCTGACCCGCTTGCGCTCAAGCGGGTCGGTGGGCAACTTATTCATTGATGTTCATCACGACCTTGATAATATTATCCGCCTGGTGCTCGTACATGTCGTACGCGGTCTGCACCGAAGAAAAACCCATGCGATGCGTGAGGAGCTGGGCCGGATCGCACCATCCCCGTTCTCTTAAGGCGATGATCTCATTAATATGGGCGATCGGGTCGCCGCTGCGGGCTCCGGTCGTGGGAATGATGCGGGGCTGCTGATCCATCACGAGGCGATATTCCACCGGGACCATGGCCTCGGAGGAAATACCGAATAAGATCACGGTGCCGAACTGGCGCACCAGTCGAAAGCATAGGTTGAACGTATCCGGGTAGCCAGCGGCCTCTACGACCACATCCGGCCCAACGCCGGTCGTAATGTCCAGCACCGCTTCGCCGATCTCATCGACACCCGGGTTAATCGTATGGGTCGCACCAAACGCGCGTGACTTTTCCAGACGATAGTCCAGCAGGTCGGCGGCGATGACGTGGCGAGCGCCCATGCGAGAGGTAATCATGGTGAAGCTCAGGCCAATGCTGCCCTGCCCGAGGACCACCACTGTTTTGCCGAGCAGGTTCGGCATTTGCTGGCAGGAATACAGCACGGTTCCCGACGGCTGGCACATGACCCACTCGTCCAATGGTCCTTCCTCTGGCAGGAGAGCCAAGCGCTCTGGCCCCGACGTGATGTACTCCGCCAGACCGCCGGTCCCCGCCGCCGGGATGACGATGACCCGCTGGCCCTCGCGCCAGCCGTCGGCGCGGCTCTCCACGATGACGCCAGCGATTTCGTGGCATGGCCGGCCAGGATCCATAGGATAACTGGTCTCGGGCAGGAGCGGTCCATAGCTGCTTCGGATGTCGCTGCCACAAACCGAGACGCGCTCGATCTTGACCAGACACTGGCCGTCAGCGGGCTTCGGCGTCTCTACGTCAACAAATTCAAAATACTTGGGGCCACTTAGTCGTGCTGCCTTCATAGTCGTTGGTACCCTCCATAGTCGATTCACCTGGGTTGTCAGAACCTGAACCGTATGACCTTTATACATGTCTCTAGGGGAAAGATAAATGTGTAATGTGGTTTCGGTATTGACCTGAGCGACGCACGTCAGGTCGCTTCTGGCGAGGCTATCCTATCTCGTCCTGCGGCGCGAGTCCAGGCGCAGGGTCGCAGGTCGGCTCGGATGGGCGGCATCGCTGCTTTGTAGGTCCTCTGGCACAAGTGTCGTTTATATGCTACACTCCCCTTATGCCAGACCCCTATGAACTCCATGAATATCTCACAGTCAGCGACCGCAGTCCCTTCAACGCATGGCTGAGAAGCTTACGAGATAGACGCGCCCGGGCCCACATCCGAGCGCGACTCGACCGTGTCCAACTCGGCAACTTAGGTGATTATCAGCCTCTTGATGCGGGCATCTACGAGTTGCGTATATTCTATGGGCCAGGTTACCGCATTTATTTCGTTTTTGAAACGGACACGGAGCTACTCCTACTGTGTGGCGGCGACAAATCGTCCCAATCGCGTGATATTGCCCGCGCCAAGCGTTACTGGCAGGACTAAAGGAGCCGGAGCCATGGCTAGAAGTCGACCCTATCACACCAGTCTGCTGGAAGCTCTCAAGGATCCCGAGGAAGCCGCGGCCTATCTTGATGCCGCGTTGGAAGCAAGTGATACCAACGCATTTTTGTTCGCTGTGCGCAATGTAGCTGAGGCGCGCCTTGGCGGTATGAGCCAATTGGCTCATGCTGCCACCCTCAATCGTGAAAGTCTCTATCGGATGCTCTCGGCCCAGGGCAATCCGGAACTGGCAAGCTTGGAGAAGGTGTTACATGCATTAGGCCTGCGGTTGGCTATCACAGTCGAAGCCGTAGGCGTGGCAGATTCCGGCCCCGGCTAATGGTTCCGACATGTTCTGCATTAAGGAAAGGGTCAAGATGGCTCCTGCCACGCCCAGGGCCGAATCGTGTCGGGCACAATTTTGATGACCAACCCGGCGCTCTGGGCCAGTTGCCGCGCGCGATACTGCGGATATTTCTCCTCCAGCAGCGTCAGCGCGCGTTGGCGTTCGGCGCCATGGTCCAAGATGCTGGCGGCGCCGCGAATGAGAATATAGGACAGGTGTTGCCACTCTTCCTCATAATGATCGACGAGGAAGGCGACCTGGGGGTTGGCTACCATGTTGCGCACGCGCTTCATACGGTATCCGGTCTGACGTTTGGGCTTATGATCGATCGCCGAGTAGATGGCGTGTCCGTCATACACAAAACAGACCGGGACGAGATGCGGCACCGCTGCCGCATCCGCCGTGGCCAGATGGCCACGGCGGCAGGTTTGCAGAATGGCCGTGAGATCGTCTGCGGAATCCATCGCGCCTACCTTCCCTACACAAACTTGACCCCAACTGGACCGAGGCCACCTCCAAAGGTGGCCTTCAAGATATCGCCGGCCTGCATGGGCACGGCGCCCGTCAGCGCCCCCGATAACACCAACTCCCCTTCCTCCAGGGCCAGCTCCACCTCGGCGAGCTTATTGGCCAGCCACGCCACGGACTGGGCCGGATTGCCCATCACGGCGCCGCTCGCCCCCGTGGCGATAATCTCGCCGTTTTTCTCGACCACCATGCCAGTATAGCGCAGGTCGAACTGCCGCACCGAGTGCAATTCGCCGCCGACAATGATGCCGGAACTGCCGCAACTGTTGGCCAAAATATCCGCTGCGGTAGCCCGCCCCATCCAGTTGAGCATGCGCGAATCCCCGAGTTCCAGCGAGGGCATAATTCCTTCGGTGGCCCGCAGCACATCCGGGACGGTGATCCCCGGCCCCTGCAAGCGGCGCTGCATGACAAAGGTAATTTCACATTCAATAATCGGCTGAATGAGCGCCGTCGTGTCGATCGGCGTATTTTCCGCATGCACCCCACGGGCTAAGAGCTGGCCGTATACGGGTTCGCGGACGCCGAAGACGTCTTGATTGGCGCGGCTCGTCAGCCCGATTTTTTCCCGACTACCTTCTCGCCACGGGCCATTTTGTGCGCAATAATGGCGCGTTGCACGCGATAGCCATCCTCGGCCAGCATATCCGGATAGGTGACCGTCGGGACTTCAATGGGGGTACACGTGGCCTCGGCCGTCAGCAACTGCTCCGCGAGTTTTTCAATCGTCTGGGTATCCATCAGCTGATCCTTCTCGGCATGTAGCGACACCGCGCGCGGCCGCAGACAACGCACCGTTAGGGGGGGACGCGCCGCAGTGACGTGGCCGAGCGCATGCGTATCACCGCATAGCCACCGAGCGCCACTAGCACCGCAACCAGCGTCAACAACAGCAGGGCTGGCCAGTTGTCTAAATGGGCCCCGAAGCTCACGGTCGCCGCGGTCACGGGAATAATGCCCACCGCGGTCGTCCAGGTAAACCGCCACCAGCCCACCGTCGTGCAGCCGAGCGCAAAGTTGATGAGATTAAAGGAGATCACCGGCACGAGACGCACCGCCAACAAGAGGGGGATATCGGTCCGGGTGACCCAGGGTTGCAGGCGCTGCAGACGCTGCGTACTGGCTAGGCGTTGCAAGGCAGCTTGGCCAAATACGCGCGCCAGAAAAAACCCCAGATACGCCCCGAGCATGGCCCCGAGCCAGATGGCGCAAAAGCCCCAGACCGGCCCTAACATCATTCCGGCTGCCACCGCCAACAATTCCGCCGGCAAAGGCACGAGGGTGTGGGCGATCATCGCCAGAATCAGGACGAGCGGCATCCACGACGCGTTTGCCGCGAGCCAGTGTTGGAACCGTTCGGGATTGGGATCGAGCAGCAAGGCGCGCAATTCGGCACCCAGCGGCGTGAGGAAAACCAAGAGCCCAACCGCCCCACACAGGCCTAATGCAATCCCTTGGCGGAGACGGCGCCATCGCCGTTCGTCCCCTGAGCCGCGCGGTTCCACTTCTGCCTCCCATCCGTCCAGCCTGTCAATCGTCCTGCGAGTGCGGGCCAGCTAAGCCAACCACGCGCCATCATGCCGCTGCCCCGGAAACGGCTGTCTCCTGCAGGCAAGTTGCAGCCAACGTCAGGCCAGACCGGACCGGGTATCCGCCTGCCATTTTAGAGGACTCAGAGGCGATTCTCAATGCACAAGAGGCGCCGAGAGGCATGCGGCCCGATTTCAACCGGACCGGTCGGAATTTTTCACCTTGACAACGGCTTGCAATACTCCTATGGTAGTGCACCTCTGAGGATACGTCTCCATGTGTAAAGCAGCATGATAGGGAGTGTAGGCTGTATGGCTGAGTCGGTTTTAGAGCTTGACGATCTCACCGTGCGCTTTCATCTCAAACGTGGACAGCTCACCGCCGTTGACAGTGTGACGCTGAATGTCAACCGTGGCGAAACGTTCGGCTTAGTGGGCGAATCCGGTTCGGGTAAAACGGTCACGGCCCGGTCGATCATGCGCCTCATCCCCATCCCGCCAGGGGAGATGGTGCGGGGCCAGGTTCGCTTTGAGGGCGAAAATGTCCTCGACAAATCCGACCGGGAAATGCGTGAGCTGCGCGGCAAAAAAATTGCCATGGTGTTCCAAGAACCTATGAGCGCCCTCAATCCGGTCTTTACCGTGGGCAGCCAGATTTCCGATGCCTTGCGCACCAATATAGGCATGAACAAGAAAGAGGCCAAGGAGCGAGTACTCGAGCTCATGTCCCTCGTGGGCATTCCCTCGCCAGCCTCCCGCTATAATAACTACGTGCACGAGTTTAGCGGCGGCATGCGGCAGCGGGTCATGTTGGCCATGGCGCTCAGTTGTGATCCAACCTTTCTGATCGCGGACGAGCCGACGACCGCCCTCGATGTGACGATCCAGGCCACGATTCTCGAATTGATTCGCAGTATGATCGACCGCTTTCACATGTCACTCATTTTTATCACGCACAACCTGGGCGTGGTGGCTCACACCTGTGACACGATCGGCGTCATGTATGCGTCGCACCTGGTCGAGCTGGGGAAAACCGATGACATCTTCACCAACCCGCTGCATCCCTATACCCAAGGGTTACTGAATTCCATTCCTCGACTCGATGCGCAAACGAGGTTCCTCACGCCCATCAAGGGCCTGGTGTGCAATATGCTGGAGCCGCCGCAAGGATGTAAATTCAACCCGCGCTGTGAACACGCGATGGATATTTGTACCCAAGAAATCCCGCAACTCAAAGAACTAGCGCCGGGACATTTTGTAGCCTGTCATCTACACAACTGAAATCATGGGTGGGGTGACGCATGAGCGACTATTTTTTAGAAGTCAACCATCTGGCGAAGTATTTTTTGTTGAACAATGATGTCATTTCACGCTTCACCGGGAAAGTCCGCACCCTGAAGGCAGTGGACGACATTAGCTTCTTTGTGCGCGCGGGTGAAACGTTGGGCTTGGTGGGAGAAAGCGGCTGTGGCAAATCCACCACCGCCCGCCTGGTGACCCGCCTGGTCGAGCCGTCGGGTGGCGAGGTGCTCTTTCAGGGGAAAAATCTCCTCGATATTCCGTCCGGCAGTATGCTCGATGTCCGCAAAGCCATCCAATTGGTCTTTCAAGATCCGTACAGCTCGCTGAACCCGCGCAAAACGATTATGCAGATTCTCAGCCGGCCTCTGGAAGTGCACGACCTGGCTCAGGGCTGGGCGGCGAAGCGGCGTCACGTGCTGCATCTGCTGCGCTTAGTCGGCCTCGGCGTGGAACATATCGATCGCTATCCGCACGAGTTCAGCGGCGGGCAACGGCAGCGCATTGCCATCGCGCGAGCCCTGGCGGTCAGTCCCGAATTGATCATCGGGGATGAGCCGGTTTCCGCCTTGGATGTCTCGATTCAAGCGCAGATTCTCAACCTCTTCCGCGAACTGCAAGAGGAGTTCAACCTCACATATCTGTTCATCGCACACGATCTCAGCGTCGTCCGGCACATTAGCGATCGCGTCGCGGTGATGTACGTGGGCAAGATCGTCGAAACCGGTACCGTCGACGAGATCTTTTCTCATCCCCAACATCCCTATACCCAGGCGTTGCTCGCGGCCGTGCCGGAGGCAGACCCGCGCAAGTCACCGCCGCGCCTCACCTTGCAAGGCGAAGTGGCAACGCCGGTGGATCCGCCGCCAGGGTGCCGCTTAAATGGCCGCTGTCCCCTGGCTACCGCCATCTGTGCGGAGGTGACACCGGATCTCATGGACCGGAGAGATGAACATTTCGTGGCTTGTCATAATGTGTAAGCCCGGGTCTCAGTTGTGAGGCATCAGGTTGAAGACCCCGAAGCTGAACACATATTGAGAAGACCTCTCAGCCAGATGGGAAGGGCAGCTTCGAGTTCCCAACGCGCGTCTTCTGCCAGATTCGTCAGAATCCAAACGTAGCTCATCGCTTGGTGCAGGGCGCCCAGGGGTCGAGCGATATGAAAGGCATCGAGAAGCCGCTCTACGGGCTCATAGGCTGTCCAGGGTTCCAGGTAAGCCTCCTGCAATCGCTGCGCTACGTCTGCCTCGCCATGAAAGAGGTTGTCATCGAACACCGTATCCATGATCGTCGCCATATCGAAAAAGGGATGGGACACGCACACGTCTGTCCAGTCAAAAAAGACGTAGCCATCGTCTTTGACCAGAATATTGCCGCCCAGGTCACCGTGCAAAAGGGTATGCGGGACGTTGTAGGTCGCCAGACGCGCACACATGAGTTTGAGGCGCATGGAAAGGCCATGTAACTGCTCCAGCTCGTCTTCGGACAGGCCCCAAGGCTTACCGGCGAGAAGTTGGGTGGAGACGGAGATCAGGGGGTCAATCAGCTCGACCATCTTGCCTAGGCTCCGATCCGGACACCCAAGCTCTAGCCAATCTCTCACATGCTCGGCCTGCTCCATCTGCATGCGCGCGTGCATGCAGACCGCCTCCTGCCACCGAGCGACATCAGGTGTCTCGGTCAGAAGCTTGCCACCCGCGTCAAACATGACCATCCAGCCCCGCTCGGCATCTACCGCCACGGGCTGAGGAACGCACGTGGGATATTTTTCGAATAGAGCCTGTATAGCGGCCGCCTCCTGCACCATGAACGGAGGCACAGCCTTGAAATAGACAGCCCCGCCATCGGTGCGCACATGCGTGAGGCTCGAAAGCGACCATGACCGGACTTGCTCAACGGGGCTCGTTGTGGCGATGCCGCGTTGTTCCAGTTGCGCCTGGAGCCACGCCACCGCCACCGCGTACCATCCAGGCAGCGCCCAGGGCGTGCGCAAATCGGGGACGTCCTCGACACTCGCAAACCAGGCGTCAAGCGCGCTGACCACCTCCGGCGCGCTCAAGCCCAGGTCCGGGAGTTCGTCGCGTCCAAACCAACGCGCGCCAGCGGGTAACGGGGCCTCCCGGCTGTGGTGCTCGACCGCAAAGACTCGGTATTGCTTCTTGGCAACTGCATCGTGGTGATGGCGTAGGCATCGAAGCACCGTGGTCTGCAAACCGAACTGCTCGGCCATCGCGTTGTTGATGGGCCTGGCGGATCGGATGCCGCTTGGATCAAGCGTACATTGGGGCAGTGTCCAGCTTTGCCCGTCGGGTACGAGCAAAATCTGGTCAGCGTCCGCACGGGTCACGACGATGTAGGTTGCCAGGGGCAAGTTCCTGTCCATATTCCAGGGCGGTTGGTTCATGTGTGAGCCCTCGATTTTCAAACCTCATCTTCGCCAAGAAGGCTAGGAATGCCTAGGACTGCGTACCGCAAATCGTTCACGGGTTGATATCGCTGAGTCCGTTGCATGTACGGTGCTCAAACCGGTGGCGGACTTCTGCCGGCATGTACGAGAGCGATGAGATAGCCCGTGAACGCGTCTAAGACTCAATGATCGACTTCAATCGCACGCGACAGTTCGTGCGCAATCAGCGCATGCCCTTTTTTATTGGGATGGTCGCCGTCATAGCTGATAAAAAGTGACGTATGACCCTCATAAGCCGCCTCAAAAGCAGGCAGAAGATCAAGACACCAAAGCTCGTATCGGTCGCATATCGATTGCATGACCGTCTGATATTGAATCTTCGGATAAGAGCGGGCCAATTGTTCTGGCATGGGGAGTATGGCGATCAGGAGCGGTACCCGGTGAGAGCGGCAAAGCTCCGCGAGGTACACGATCTGTCTTTCCACCTCTTTCCAACCCTTCTCGACGCGAGCATGAGGCTGCCCATGCAGAATGGCCATTTGCGTTTGCCGGAATCGATTCCCAGTAGACATCAAACCTTTTAACTGTCTCAGTCTCTCGACAACCGTATAAATGAGTCTTGATTGCTTAATCAAATTGCGAAATTCATACATCTGAGGTGAAGTCAACCATTTTTTCCACCGGCTTTTGCTGGGATTGGCAGATGGATTATACAGACGGCCAAGAGGGTCAACACTCACATTTAACTTGTCATGGATATCATTCCAATAGAAACCCAGAATGACCAGATCCGGGTCAAACCGAATCCCTTCACGTTCAAAGTAAGTCACTTCAAGGGTGGTATTATAGGCGCCCACGCCGGTGTTAATCACTTCCCACGTCTGCGATGTTGGCGAGCGATTAAGCCGGTTTTCAAGTTGCTGTGCAAACGTATCCTCATCCGCCACACCATGCCCAAAGGCAATGGAGTCGCCGAGCAGTACAATCCGCTTCACACCTGGCGCTTTTTGCCAGGAGCGCTCTATCCCACGCAATCCGTAGCTATTGGTTCGCAGGGGCCTGTCGGCGGTGAAAGCGGACTGATTCGGCACCATCCGAAAGCCCAGCGTGGGCGAAGCGGTATAGAGAACTTGCGGTTGGAGCCAACGCAGCGGGGCGGGAAATAAGAGCCGGGCCGCGACCTCCCCGATCACACCCGCGACGACCAGAGAACCGAGCGCCAATATCGCGGTATATAGCGTACGTTTCTGCAGCATCACCCGCCATTCCATCCCTTCTATTTTGACGACTCACCGGCGCGTTGCGGCTGGATGACGGCTGCCAAGTGGGTGGCGACGGCGTGATGCCCAGCCGGATTCCAGTGAATATCGGCCTGGTAAAAATGCTCAGGCTGCAACACTTCATAGAGGTTCACGAAGTCAAGGCCCACCCCCTGGGCGACGTCTTGTACACGCTGGGCAAACTCGTGGTTCCCCGCCTCCAGGTGTCGGCGTCGGGGCAGGGCGACGAGCACGAGGGGCCGGCGGGTCGTCATCTCCTTGACGAGGCCCTCAAAGAGCGTCCACTTCTGCTCGTCCGGCACCGTCGTCCGCCACTGGTGGATATACGCTTGCAGGGATTCGCCACGGATGGTAAACCAGAATCGATTGCGAAACAAATACGCCAACAAGCTGTGGCGGTTCAACCACACCGCACCGGGTACGGGCAAGCAGGAGGGGCTCGAACAACTCCCAACGGGCCGGCTTAATCTCACCCTGTCCATCGACGTACGGCCGGGCGCCGATACTCGGATAAAAGGGCATAATATTGTCCGACAGATCGTTGTCGAACACCATCAGAACGCAGAGGTCAGGGCGGATCAGCGATTCGAGCTGCCGCAAGCGCAACAGCGCCTGCAACGTTCCGTAGCCGCCCACGCCCGCGTTGACCACTTCAAGGTCGGGTCGGTGGCGGTCCCAAATCACCGAAAAGAGATCTTCGTTCGACACCTCAAGCCCATCCGCGAACGAATCGCCGAGGACGAGCACGCGCTGGTGCTGAGATGGACCCGTGTAGACGGTGCCTCGCAACCCCAGTTCATTCATGTCCACCACGGCGTCGACGCCCTCGACATGGTAGGTGCGCCGCACGTTGCGGCGATGCGTCCATCCGAGTTCATGGTCGAGCACCATCAAATTGGGCGCGACCGACATGACCCAGAGCCGTATGGCGCCTTCGCACATCAATAATCCCACCCCGACGCTGATGACGATCAAGGCGATATGGCCAAACCATCGATTGCGCATCTCTTAGATCCCGGCGTTTACGTGTTCAACCCACCTGAGAGCCGCACCTTGACCGTTGCAGGCGTCATCGTCCTTGGCGAGTCGTGACCATCCAGCTGCCGATGTCGAAGGCTGGGAATTCCTAACACACTTTTGCCGCCGGGTCAATGAGAGCGTTCACCCCGGAGACCGGACGTGCACGCCTTCGGGTGGGCTCAGATTGCACTAGGGCAGACCGCAGATGTTAATCGGCAGAAAGAATAGCGGCGCCCCCCGTACGGCTTCACCCGTTTTGATCTGCTTTACCCTCACCCAACGTCCATCCTCGACGGCGAAATAAGTACCTGGGCCTGTTGTGTTTTCAGCCTAAAGGACTTATGGTTAGATCGCCTAGCGTGCTGATCAGAGGCCATGCCCCATGGCCTCGCAAATAAACATGGCGGGACGGCCCCGCCTGGGTTAGGAGAATGCTCATGCTGCGCATCGCAACGCCCATTGTATTGTCCGTTATCGCCATCATGGCCAGTGTGATCGCCTCAGATAGCGGGCCCATGCCGTCCTCTGCCGCCACCCATCCCGTACAATGGCTCGACGATGTCGACACCGCCTTGGCACAGAGCAAAGCCAGCGGCAAACCCATCCTGGCACTTTTACACAACACGCCGGAGTGCCCGCGCTGCCAGGCGATCTGGCATGAACTCTCTGTCCACCCGCTTCTGGCCGAAGCCCTAGCGGATGCGTTCGTCGCGCTGCGGCTCGGCCGCCGCCAGTACAACGCGCTGCAGCAGCCCCGGCAAAGCCTCCTGTTCCTCGACGAGACGGGAAAGCCGCTCATGCCGCGTTCCGGTCAGGCGCGCTCAACTGACCGCTTGGCGACACGGATGATACAAGCTCTGCAAGCCGCAAACCGCCCCGTCCCTCGCTATCTGCACGCGATGGCCATGGAGCAGGACGCCGCCAAACACAAGCGGGCGGCATTTGCGATGTTTTGCTATTGGGTCGGTGAGTACGAACTGGGCAAGATCGATGGGGTCATTTCGACCGAGGCGGGCTGGCTCGAAGGACGCGAGGTCACGCTGGTGCGCTATCATCAGGACCAATTAACGCTCCCGGAACTCGCTCAGAAAGCCGCCGAGATCAAATGCGCCCGCAAAGTCTTCGCGCCGACCGCACAGGAGCGCCACGAACTGCAAGCTTCTAGCCGACTAACCGTTGGGACGCTAGATGCGCGCTACCGCACGGCAAAACCATCGGATCAGAAAAAGCAGATTCAACACTGGAACCTCGCAGCCATAGCCGGGTTGACACCCATACAGCTCACCAAACTCAATGCCTTCGCTCCCGATGATCCGAAACGGGCGCTCGACTGGTTGAGCCCGCGTCAGCGCCGGGCGCTCACATCCGTCTCGTCTGGCCGTGCGCGAGTCAACTGAATCCGAAGCCGGCCAAGTGGCGCCGTCAACGCTCAGGAGGACAGCCATGATACCCTGGTTTACCTGGCGCGGGTACACTGCTGACGATCCATTGGATCGTGCATCAGTTGGCATGCAGTTGGGCTTCACGATGCTGGTGACGGCTATCGTCGGCATGCTTTTGCTCTATATCACGAGTGGCCTTCTCCAGATCTATCGCTTTCACCACGGCTGGCTCTTTTGGGCGGGCGTCGCGGCGTTGACCTTCCTACGAGCGCCCCTCTTGGTATTCTTGCGCAAATCCGGCTCCCTCTTATTCTATCTGCTCATCGTTGCCGTTACCGTGCCCCTGGATATTTTCCTTGAAGCCAATTTCCGCTCTCTCGGCACACCCGCCTTGTGGATATACAACGAGGGCTCCGTGTTCTGGCTCTTGCCACCTTTGTTGCGCTTTGTCGTACTGGGGTCGGTGCTGGGCCTGGTCATGGGCCCGGTGTGTCTCTGGCTCACACGTCTTGTGGCCGGACGCCTGTATCCAGTACGCCACGCAGCGGACGGGCCGGGCACGGCGCCATACGACGCGCTATTTGCGCCAGCATGGTCCAGCGAAATTCCGGACCGGCCACAGCGGGATGCCGGCTATTGGGTTCTGCGTGTGTTTGGGTTGGCTTCCCTGGCCTATTTGCTTTTCCTCATTCTGGGCGTCCTCAGCCCGGATCCATGTGAGTGGCTCACGAGGCAATTGGGAGCGCAAGTGGCGTCACAACAGTGCGCGCACATTCGGCCCATCTGGCCAGCCCAGGCCCAAAACTTGCTAAATCAGGTGTACGTCAACGACGGTCTGGCCATGAATACCTTCAGCAAAATGAGCATGACGATCTTACTCGCCTTTATCGGCGCCTACAATCGGCGGGTGCGCTGGTACAGCACCTGGGTCTTGCTGGTCGCCCATGCCGTTTCCACCGTGGCCTTGCTGGGGCTCTTTTTTGCGACGCCAGAGGGCGTTCCATATCGCGATGTTCTCGTCACCGCAGCGATTGCGGACGGCGTGATGACCGTCCTCTTTCTCTGGGTCATCCTGCGCTACTGTGAAAACCCGGCGGCGTTTGGCAAGGACCGGCATTTCCCGGCGTTTTTCTCGTTTCCCGCCTGGCTCATGATCGTTTTTTTCTACACCCTGGCCACGATTGCAGCCCTGGTGTTGCCGGCCACGCTGATTTTACGCTTTGCGTTTGCAGGCGAGAGCGGCTTGGCCGCGATTTACCACTTTCCCGATCCGCAATTGGCTAACACGATCACCAAATATACGGTGATCAGTGTCCTGGCCTTTCTGCTGGCGCAGCGCGAAAAACTTCGTGGCTATCTGTTTGCGTGCTCGTCTTGGGTTTTACCGTCAGCGCGACCTCCAGCACGCTGTGGCTACTACTCGGCGATATGGTAGGCGACATTCGCATCCGCACGCAGAGCGGCGCGCTCCTGCAAATGGATTGGTACTTCATGCTGCACGTCGTTGTCGATGGCGCGGCGGTCGCCTTGCTACTGGGTCTGCGCAAGCTGTATTACCACGTGGAATACACCATTACGGCGCTGAACGTATCGAGCGCGCGCAATGTCGTGGCGTTGCATGACGCATTTTACGGACAAGAGGTTGAACCGGGAAGCGCCCTGATCGACGATGAAGATGCCATCGTCCTGCAGCGCATTGACCAGCATGTCAGCGGTATACGGGGCCGTCGGCGCGGCGTGCTGAATTTTCCGTTTTGGCTCGTTGAGCACGTCTTCAGCACCTTGTATGGCCTGCGCCCCACATTTTCCGTCATGAGCCGAGAGGAACGGCGCTACTTTCTGCGCACCACGCTCTTGTGCCAACCGTCAGAACGCGCGCGCGCGTTCATCCCAGCCGCGGCAGACGTGGTGTACCAACTGGGGAACGCCGTGCACGCCTTCATCACGCTGGGGCACTACTCCAGTCGCAAAGGCGGGGCCGAGGTGGGGTATATTTTGCCCGATGCCCGGGATCGTCTACAAGGGGATGACGCGGCCGCGCCACCTCCCTTCTACGCCCCAGCCCCTCTGCCCCAGGGGCCGCAAGACCCGGCCAATTTTAAGCCGGCGCCCAAGCCAGAAGAGAAGCCACGGGTCGCGCCGCGCGTCACCACCCCGACGGGGGGGCAGGCCGTGCCCGATGCGGTCGACTATGTCATCATCGGCTCCGGCGCTGGCGGGGCGACCATGGCTTACCGTTTGGCCTGCGAGGTCGGGGATCCCTCCCGGATTCTGTTAGTCGAGCGAGGACCGCGCTACCTTCCCCTGCAAGATTTCAACGATGACGAAATGGAAATGATTCGCAAGCTTTATAAAGAAGGCGGTTTGCAGCAAAGCCGGCGCTTTGATCTGATTATCTTGCAAGGTGAGTGTCTCGGGGGGACGACGGTGATCAACAATGCGGTGTGTTTTAAAATGCCCGCTTCCGTCCGCGACCTCTGGCAGCAAACGTACGGTCTCAGTCTCGAAGGCATGGAGACGGCCTACGGCAAGGTGGCAGAGGAGCTGGAGATTGATGACATCGATGACAGGGGCATCAACACACGGGTCAAAGACAAATTTATCCAGGGCATCCACGCCTTCAACGCCGCGCATCAGGCCGAGGCGCTGATAGCTGCAGACATTCTCAAAGCCAATCAGCGCGATATCATGGGCAGCGGCTTGTGCAATCTGGGTAACAAGCGTTTGCGCAAACGCACCATGTTGGAAACCTATATTCCCTGGGCGGAAGGATTGGGCGTACAGGTCGTCGACGGCACCAGTGCGGTGCGCTACATGGCCAATCACGGCAACACGCGCGCTGAGAGCGTGCTGCTGCGCAGTCCGATTGGCATCTTCAAACGCGTGAACGTGCGCAAGGCCGTGATTGTCGCCGGGGGCGCTATTTCGAGCAGTCACTTTCTGATGCGCAGCGGGGTGAGCGGCCCGGTCGGCCGCCGGCTGAGTTGTAACTTTGCCTTTCCCGTAGCTTTTGATTTTGCCGATGAACTCGACGCCTTTGATGGCGTGCAGATCACCCTTGGCGCGCTCGACCGGGACAACCGGGCGGTTTTCGAAACCTATTTTAATCCGCCAGGCGCGCTGGCATTGTCCCTGCCATTTTATTTTCGTCGCCATCGAGACGCCATGGCCCGCTATCGGCACCTCGTGAACTTCGGCGCCTTGGTTGGCTCGGAGCCAAACGGCACGATAGCCCGTAAGGCCGATCCGATCAATGGCCGGCCGTTTTCCTGGGAGCTTGGCCTGCAGGACCGGGCGCACATTAAATACGCTTTGTCGACGCTGTTGGAGATCGGTCAGCAGGCGGGTGCGCAGCGCGCTTACCTGCCGACCGAACCCGGTCTCGCCATGGCGTTGCAGCCCGATGATCTGGCGCGCTTCTCTGCAGCGCTTGCCGATTATCCCTTGCAGATGCGCGACCTGCGCCTGACCACCGCGCATCCACAAGGCGGCAATAGCATGATCGGCACGGCCGCAGCACAGCGCAGCGCCCGGGTCGTGGATGAGCATTTCCGCGTCGAGGGGATGGCGAATGTGTTTGTGGCCGACGCCTCCGTCTTTCCAACGAGCATTGGCGTCAATCCGCAGTGGACCATCATGGCACTAAGTACCTTGGCGGCGCAACAGGTCCTGCAATTGGCGCCGTAGGGCCACAGGGAGAGATTTATTTTTTGTGTTCTCGGACTTATCAAGCATGTGACGAACCTCTCGCCTCAGACTGCGGCTGTGTCGCAAGAGGTTCGTAGTGCAATACCATGATCTGTTCCGGACGCAACCCGAGCGATTCGTACGTGCGCCCCTCACGATCACTGAATTCGACTTCCAAGGCCGCGCCGCCCGCCAGAATCTCGACCACCGTACCGACTTGCCCCCGCCACAGGTTGTAGGCCGGAAGGTCGATGGTCAGCGCCACTACGTCAAGGAGTTTGACTGCATTTGCCATCTATCACCTCGCCAGGTTAAAGCGGGTAGCAGGTTGTCAGGCGTGGGGTATCCGACTCATGTTCGATAATCCAGCCACTTCGCACGATGGCCTGCTTGTCACGCCATGCCAGTAGAAAGTCTACATGGTAGCGTTGCCCATAGGCATCACGTCTCCCTAATTGTGCGTCGGAGGTCGTGACCGCTTGCAAGAGGATCGCACGCAAATCCTCAGCATCATCGACGGTCATGCCTAAAGCCATCGCGAACAATCGCGCCTTATGTTGCCCTTCGTCATGCATGGGGTTCAAGCAGTAGTCGCGCAACTTGCGAATGTCGACGATTGCACGCTCTGCATTTGGAATGAGCATATAGGAAAAAGAGAAAAAGGTGACAGATTTATTTTTTGCATTGTCGGACGCATGAGGCGTGTGACGATCCACTCGACTCAGACTGCAGCTGTGTTGCAAGACGTTCGTCGTGCAAGACCCTGATCTGCTCTGGACACAACCCGATGATACGTCTATCCCATGGCCTGGCGCAAGACGTCGAGATACTTCAGCCCACTGCCGGTATTGAACACCACCACCCGCTCCTCCCGATCGATCCAGCCCTGCGCCATCAGGTGCTGCAAACCCGCCACGGCGCCACCCGTCTCCGGGCAGACAAAGAGCCCCTCGTGCCGACCGACGAGGTTCACGCCCTCGACAATCTCCTCATCACGCACCGCCACCGCCGTGCCCTTGCTCTCGCGTAAGGCGCGCAGCATCAAGGCATCGCCCACGGCGCTGGGGACGCGTAGGCCAGCCGCGATGGTCGACGCATTTTCCCAGGGCTCGGCATGCTCAGCGCCCTGCTGAAACGCCCGCACAATCGGGGCGCAGCCCGCCGCTTGCACCGAGACCATGCGGGGCCGCGACGCGCCGATCCAGCCCATCGCTTCCATTTCCTCAAAGCTCTTCCACATCCCGATCAAGCCTGTCCCTCCGCCTGTGGGACAGACAATGACATCGGGGAGCTGCCAGTCGAATTGCTCGGCGAGCTCGTAGCCCATGGTTTTCTTCCCCTCAACGCGATAGGGCTCTTTCAACGTCGAGAGATCGAACCACCCGTGCGTATCGCGACCAGTCGCCACCCGCCGGCCGGCATCGGTGATGAGTCCATCGATCAACTCTACGTCCGCGCCATTGACTTGGCACTCGATGACAAATGCTTCCGGCACATCTTTGGGCATGACGACGTGCGCCGGTATGCCGGCACGGGCCGCATAGGCCGCGGCCGCGCCACCGGCGTTGCCGGCGGAGGGCATCCCCACCTCCCGCACGCCGAGTTCAACGGCGCGGGAAATCGCCAGGGCAATCCCGCGCGCCTTGAACGAGCCGGTCGGATTCACCGATTCATCTTTGATCGAGAGATGCCGCAGGCCAAGCCGTTCGCCCAGCCTATCCGTCGGTAGGAGCGGCGTCATGCCTTCGCCCAGGGAGACGATACCGGCCGGACTCTGCACCGGTAGCACGTGGTGATAGCGCCATAGCGACTGCCCCGTCAAGCGGTCACGGGGCCGCGCTGCCGCCGCTTCGGCCAGCCGGTATTGGGCCAGAATGGGTGCGCCACAGGAGCAGAGATTGACGAGGGCTGTCGGTTCAAACGTGCGGTCACAAGCGGAACACGCCAGGTGATCAAAGTAGCTAAACATGGTGCGGTCTCCCGATGCGCAGCAATGGCGCGGCATCCGACAAGGAAAAAGATTGACACACGGACGGTGCAGTGTACCATAATATGCCCATGAGAACTCAGTAAAGAACAGACAGACCAAGATATCGCAGCGCGCCCAAGACAGCCGGATCCTGAGAGGAGAGACGCCATGGCCTCTACGATACGAGACAAAGCGCTTGTCGTCATTCAGCTTAGCGGTGGCAACGATTACCTGAACACCGTTGTGCCCTATGGCAATGACCTCTACTACGATTTTCGCCCGACGGTGCATATCCCGGCAGAGAACGTGCTGCCCATTGACGACACCTACGGCTTCCGGCCGGGCATGGAGCCGATCAAGGCGTTGTGGGACCAAGGTCACGTGGCCGTCATCAATGGGATTGGCTATCCCAAGCCGGACCGCTCGCACTTCCGCTCGATGGATATCTGGCACACGGCGGAACCGGAACAAATCGCCAAAGAGGGATGGCTGGGGCGTGTGATTCGCGACCTCGATCCCCAGGGCGACAACGTGCTCACGGGTGTCAACTTCGGGCGCGGGTTGCCGCGGGCCCTGGGCTGCAGAGGCGTGCCGGTGGCGTCGGTGGGGAACCTCGATACGTACGGTTTGTTCCCCGATCTGCAGGACGACTTGGCGCGTCAAGCGGCGCTGCAAACGTTTGCCAGGATGTACGGCGGGGCTGGCGGCAAGGACATCGTGAAGGATTTCTTAGGGCAGACGGGTTCCGATGCGCTCAAAGGCGCCGACATTCTCAGGACGGCTCCCGCCGCCTATGCCTCGACCGTGGCCTACCCGGACACGGCCCTGGCCGGGGGTCTGAAGAGTATGGCGCAAGTGCTGTTCGCCGATCTGGGCACCCGCATCTACTACACGCAGCTCGGCGGCTGGGACACCCACTCCGGTGAGTTGCCCACACACGCGCAACTGTGGGGCGAAGTCTCGGGCGCGGTGGGGGCCTTTATAGATGATCTGCACGAGCACGGCCGCGGCGGCGATGTGATCGTCCTCATCTTTTCCGAGTTCGGCCGGCGTATCCGCGACAATGGCTCCGGGTGCGATCATGGCTCCGGCGGGGTGGCCTTCCTCATTGGCGATGCCGTGCAGGGCGGCATGTACGGCGAGTATCCGTCGCTGAAGCTGGAGGATCAGTTGGAAGGCGATTTGCAATTCAACAACGACTTCCGTTGCACGTATGCCACCATCCTGGAGCAGTGGCTGGGCCTGCACCCTGATCCCATCGTCAACGGCCATTTCGAGCAATTTGCCTGCATGCAGGCGTAGCTGGCTTCTGCATGTCATCAAGGAGACGACCGCATGAGTAACCACGACCTCACCCTCATGGCCCATTTGCTACGCCGCGCCGGCTTTGGCGCCACCCGGGACGAATTGGAAGCCTACGCCGCCAAGGGCTACGACACGGCGGTGGAGGACCTGCTGCAACCCGGCGACCCGCAAGCGATGCCGGACGATCTCATCCGCCGCTATCACGTGGACATGTCGGAACTGCGCCAGCTCGATGGCGCGGGGACCTACTGGATATACCGCATGATTACGACGAAGTGCCCGCTGGAGGAAAAAATTGCGCTCTTCTGGCATAGCCTGTTTGCCACGGGGTACACCAAACTCAATCAGGCCCGAGCCCTGCTGAACCAGATCGATATGTTTCGGCGTTGCGGCCTGGGGCGCTTCGATGCGCTGCTGCTCGAATTGTCCAAAGACCCCGCCATGCTCCTGTGGCTCGATAATAACGACAACCACAAGGACGCCATCAACGAGAATTACGGCCGCGAGCTGCTCGAGCTGTTCTCGATGGGTATTGGCCATTACACCGAGCAGGACATCAAGGAATGCGCCCGTGCCTTCACGGGCTGGACACTGAAAAACGCCGAGTACATGGCCATGCGGGCCAGCAAGGATTCCATCTGGCCCTACAGCCGGATCAACTGGCACTTCGAGTACCGCGATTGGGACCACGATGATGGCGAGAAGACCTTCCTGGGCGAGACGGGCCGGTTCAACGGGGAGGACATTATCGACATCATCGCGCGTCAAGAGGCCACGGCGCGGTTTGTCAGCCAACGCTTGTTCCAGTTCTTCGCGGCGGATGAGATTGACGCGGACGGTGACGCGGTGGTGGAGGCGATGATGCAGTCCTACTTCGACTCCGGATACGAAATTCGCGCGCTTCTGCGGACGCTGTTTCACTCCAACTATTTCAAGTCGGAATCGGCGCGCTACGCCCGTGTGAAGGCGCCTGTCGAGCTTCTCGTCGGCGCCATACGACTGGCCGGTAGTTATCAGAAGCCGACTCTGGGCGCCAATCAGCTGGCGTATCAGGGCCTCTTCATGGGGCAAGGGTTGCTGGCGCCGCCAACGGTTGAGGGTTGGCATGAGGGCATGGAGTGGATTGATAGTGGCGCGCTGGTCGAGCGGATTAATTTTGTCGCCAAGGAACTCAGTGACGTCAGCAAACCGGGCGTGCGCGCGATTATCGATCGCCTCGCCACGGAAGACGGCGGCACGCTGACGCCGGAGCAATTGGTTGACCGCTGCCTGGACTTGGTCGGACCAGTCGCGGCTGACGACGAAACGCGCGTGGCTCTCGTCGATTATGCCGCGAATCAAGGGGACCTGAACCTGCAAGCTTGCGAGCCGGGAGACGCCTCGGAACAGCGCGTTGGCAACATGCTGCGCATGATCGCCTCGACGCGGGAGTTTCAGTTGGCCTAGCCGGGTGGAGATGGAGCCATGAGCACTCAAGCCGCTGTGCAACCCATACGGCTCGCGTACATCAAGACGATTGGCATTGTGAATAACGGCTTTAACGGACGCGGCTTTGCCAACCCGTATGATGTGGCGGTTAGCCGGGATGGCCGCATTTTCGTGCTAAACCGCTGTGATCCGCCGCGGGCGGCGGCGATCCGCGTGGGCATTTGCAATTTGGATGAAGACTATCTGGGCGAGTTCGGTAAAGGCTTTGGCGAAGGCGATGAGCAGTTCAAGTGGCCTGTCGCCATGGCGTTCGATAGCCAGGATCGCCTGTATATTACGGATGAGCAAAACCATCGTGTGTCAATTTTCGATGCCTCCGGAACGTTCCTGGCGAAATGGGGCCGGGCCGGCCGTGGCGACGGCGAATTCGATGGCCCTGCCGGTATTGCGATCGACCGCGATGACCACGTCTACGTCGTGGATCAAAACCATCATCGGGTGCAGAAATTCACGGCGGATGGCGCCTATCTCCTGCAGTGGGGCGCGGAGGGCGCGGGCAACGGTCAGTTTAATCTACCCTGGGGCATCTGTGTGGATACACAGGGCGCGGTGTACGTTGCCGATTGGCGCAACGATCGCATTCAGAAATTTACCGCCGATGGCCAGTTCGTCGCCAGCTATGGCGCCTCAGGACAGGCGGAGGGTCAGTTCAACCGGCCTTCCGGCGTGGCGGTCGATCCTGAGGGCTATATCTACGTGGCCGATTGGGGCAACGAGCGCGTGCAGGTTCTCGGGCCGGATGGGAGCTGCCAATTGATATTGCGCGGGCAAGCCACCGTGTCGAAGTGGGCCGAGGCGTACTATGCGACGAACCCTGAGGAGTGGGAAACGCGGCAAATGTCAAGCCTCGTTCCGGACTTGCCGCCCCACCTCAACACGCCCTATCAAATTTCCTCGCAAACCGAGCCGTATTTCTGGGGTCCGGTGTCGGTCACCCTGGATCGGGACAACCGGCTGTACGTGCCGGAAACGAATCGCCACCGGTTGCAGATTTACCGGAAAAGGTAATCGCTGATGCCCCTGTTCACGGTGTGTGGCCAGGGGCCGTCCTTATAAGCCTGCGTACTCTTGCCTCATCGTGCACACTCGAAAACGACTGCTCGATTGGACGTTGATCTGTGAAATCTCTGCGAGTTGGTCAATCTGAGACTGTGTGATACTGTACATATCGATTCGGCCACCAGGCGCACGACATTCGGGAGCTAGCCTCAAAGCGGGTGATGCCGCACTTCGCAGCCAGTACGGCGAGACGAGCGATATCCGCTATGCTCTCATTCTCGTGTATGGTGGCTTGGAATCGTCTCGTTGGAAGGTGGTGAGAGCCAACCAACCCTGGCTCTTTCAGATTCCGAACCTCGAGTCGGGGGCGACGGCCTACGTTGCTTACTACACCAATATCGACCCGAGTCGGGAGATCGATCTAATTCGCGAAGAACCGCGACCTTGACTGCTTGCGTCGGCCCTCTATCGTACTATCTTTTGGTTAGGGATCGCTTCGATGGGAATGACGTTTGACCTGAAAGAGACCGTCGAGTTTGTCCAACGCCTTTGTGGCGAGCAGGCCCAGCTCGCCCGAGATCAGTGGACTAGGATGGGCGCCATCTCCTACAAGAATCAAAGGGATTTTGTCACTGAAGTGGATCTGCAAATCGAAAACAATCTCAAGTCGGCGCTTCGCCGTTACTTTCCCAACCATGGGTTTTGTGGTGAGGAAACAGCCGCCGAGAACGAAGATGCCATCTATCAATGGCTGATCGATCCCATCGACGGTACGAAATGGTACGCGGCGCAATCGAGCCTATTCGCCATCTCTATAGCCTTATTGCAACAGGGCGAGCCGGTGCTCGGAGTCATTCACGCCCCCGCCTCTCATCAGTGTTTCTACGCCTATCGGGGCGGAGGGTCGTTTCTCGACGGTCGTCGTTTGCCAGGACCGAAGGCAGCCAAGCTCTCCACCGTGATTGCGAACGTCGATACTCTGGGGACCGACACATTATCCCCCGACGAGAGAAGTTGGTTTGAGCACAAGTTCATCGAGTTGACCCGGAAGTTCTATCGTGTGCGGTGCCTGGGTCTCGGCTCCCTGTCGGCCTGCTGGCTCGCCAGCGGCGCGCTCGATGCCTACATTGATTTGACGGGTTATATCAAACCTCAGGATCTCGCTGCTGGTAGGATCATCATGAGCGAAGTGGGGGTGCGGCTAGAGTATATTGCACTCCCATTGGGCCCCCCGCGTCTCGTTGCCGCCCCACCGCAGATCTGGGAGGCGTTGGTCCGCCTTCTTACCGCGTAGGGAGCAGCGCATCAATCATCACGACCACCTCAGGCGCGGCCAATGGGGCCACCTGCTCACCCTCCCGCAGCACCTGCCGCTCCTGGTAGCGCCAGCCCGAGAAAGAGGCGGCGTCGGGCACAGGTTGCCGATACACGTCGACAGAACGCTCGGGGAGATTGACCAGCCAGTATTCCTGGATACCCGCCGCGGCATACAGCGGACCCTTCCGATCGCGGTCATAGGCCAGAGAAGATTCTGCCACTTCCACGATGAGCGACGCACCCGTGGGACGGCCGGCCTCGTTTGTCGGCGTGTCCAGAGCGGTGACGGCAAGGTCCGGCTCCGGCTCGCTGGTCAAGGCCGGCAAGGCCAGGGGCATCTGGATGCGGAGATGGAAACCGGTCTGCGGGTTGAAGTGGGGCAGCAGAATATAGTTCAACTGCATGATCGCCAGCGCATGTGGCTCGCCCATCGGCGCCATGGTGAGAATCTTTCCCTGGATGAGTTCCACGTGTTTGCCCTCGAGGATTCCCAGCGCGATGAGCGCTTCATACTCATCGAGTGTCCAGCGATAGGGGCGTATAAAAGCACCTGTGATGACCACGTCGCCGTCGAGTAATTCGATTTTTTCGAACATGCCGGCGGCGCGCATGCGCTCGTAATCCGCACTTGTCCACTGATGCTGGGTGAGGGTCGCAAGCGTCATGACGAGTCCTCCTCATGAGGTTTCTTGCATCTCAGATGACGTGTGTACGGATAATGGCGTGAAACCAACCCGGCGTCAACAGAAGCGGCCATTCCGGTTGAAAAGTGTGAGGGAAATTCTTATCCTCCGATATGACTCATGTCCTTTCTCAGTGATATCGCACAAAGGCTTTGCGTATGGTATTGCTCCAGGATTTAACCGAGCACTTGCAGATAGACGACCCGGAAGAGCGGCATCTGATTAGTCGCGTGAGTTGGGAACAGTACGAAGCCGTGCTGGCAGACTTGGGGGATAGCCCCGTTTATCGCGTCACATTTTTGGATGGAACGTTAGAGATCATGTCACCCAGTCGTCGTCACGAAGTCAGTACTGAAAACATTGGCGGACTGCTTGAAGCCTATTTTGAAGAAACGCGGACCCGATTTTGGAGACTGGGATCGACCACCTTTCGCCGGGATGAAACGAGCGGCGGCACAGAACCGGACAAATCCTATAACCTTGGGACTGAAAAAGAATTCCCCGATTTCGCCATTGAAGTGATCGTCACCAGCGGTGGTATCGACAAGCTGGAAGTCTACAGGCGACTCGGTGTGACCGAAGTGTGGTTTTTCCAGGATGACGGCTTCGCCGTGTATCGCTTACAGGGCGAAGCCTACGAGCGCATGGCTACGAGTGAGCTGTTGGCTGAGGTCGACTTGGCGTTGCTAGCCGACTACGCCATGCATCCCGATCCCTTAGAAGCCCTCATGGCGTATCGGCGCAGCATACGAGGTCATGTGTGAGTGCATCGGAGACCTACGCCTCCTCCACGCTTGCCTGGTGCCCCGGCGCAACCCGCGAATTGCGGCTCAGAATCATTTGTTCCAACAGCCGTCGAGACGGGGCCAGGGTGTCGACGATGCCGGTATAGATATAGCCGTGGATCGGCTGGTTTTGCGAGAGCCGGCGGATAGCGTCGGTGAGTTCGATCTCACCGCTCTCCGTCGGCGGCGTCGCTTCCAGGGCTTTGAAAATATCCGGCGTCATGATGTAGCGTCCGAGAATGGCCATCGAGGACCCCGGCTGCTTCACCAACGGCTTTTCTTGCAGGTCTTCGATGACACAGATATCCCCCGTGCGTGTTTTGACGGAGACGATGCCGTAGCTGCCCTCATCCGACTTTTTCACCTTCCGCACCGCCAAGATACAACATTTATCCTCACTATAGGCCTGGACCATGGCGGCTAAGCAGGGCTCTTCGAGATCATCGTCGGGAAAAATGACCGCAAAGGGTTCGTTCATGGGCAGGCAATGCCGCGCGGTCATGACGGCGTGGCCGAGGCCGAGCTGGTTCGTTTGCACGGCCAGGCGGATTTTCGTCCGCCGCCGGCGGTCGAGCAGCTTGTCGGAGAGCGCGTGTTCTTGACTGGGCGCGACCACCACTGCAATGTGGTCGATGCCGGCGTGTTCGGCTTCGGCGATGACGCGCTCGATCATATGCGCCGTGGCATGGGGCGCCAGGAGGCGCGCCTGCCATCCGGCCACGGGAATGACGGCCCAGTGCACGTTTTTCTTTTGCATCTCGCGCCAGTCATTGAGCACCGTTTTGATCTCGACGGCAAGCTTGTCTTTCAACGTCTGCGATACCGTTGTGCTGCTAAACACCCGAATCAGTTCGTCCACGAGGTCATGAATATCCGGGCTACTCTCCACAGGAAATTTCAGGCTCGACAAGAACTGCTCTTTGTCCTCGCCCTCAAACCGCAGCACCTCGGCGATCTTTTGCGCCGTCTCGTAGCGGGGGGTGCGATGCCCACGTTCGTAGTAGCTGATCAGGATGGGCGACACGGCGATATGCCGGGCCAGGGCTTCTTGTGTCAGCTGCATGTGCTTGCGGCGCGCCTGCAGGAGCTTGCCAAACTCGATTTTGGGTGTCCCATCTGCCATCGTTGCCCTCTCTCTGTGGACATGGTCCGACCGGATCAATCGCCTGGATCAAACGCCTATAACAACCGAACGGCGTGCGTTATGTCACAGTGTTTAGTATAAAACTATGACAAAATCAAGCAACAAATTTAGTCATAGTCGTTGAAAAATGTCGCGATTTCACGTATCCTCATCGCGCGATTGTATTCGGTAAGTTGAGAAGGTATCGCTAGTTATGTCAGAGAGGGAGGAGTATGGGAACGCGGCGAACGATTCACGTTGTTGGGACAGGAACCATTGGCGAGCCGCTGATTAGCCTGCTCTTACATTTGCGGCAGGATTTAGCTGTCGAGGACATCACGTTTTACAAACACTCGCCCCGGCTTAGCGATCGCGCCAGGATCAAGAGCCTCATGCGGCAGGGCGCCAAGCTGGTGGTTGATACGGACAAGATGGCCGATTTTGAAAAAATCGGTTTGCAACCCGTCTACACCCATACCGATGCGTTGCAGCAAGCGAGCGTGGTTATCGATTGCACCTCAGACGGCCTGGGCCTGCAGCACAAAGCGGATTGGTACGAGCGTTTGTCTCAGACGCCGGGGTGTATCGCACAGGGTAGTGAATTTGGTTTCGGCAAAATGTACGTCCACGGCGTGAATGATGCGGCCCTCGTGCCCGGCGATGATCGCTTCATTCATATCGTCAGTTGTAATACCCATAATCTTGCCGCGATTATCCATACGCTGGGCCTGTACGATGAAACCGCCGATAATCTCATGGAGGGACGCTTCGTGTGCATGCGCCGCGCCACCGATGTGAGCCAGAAAAAAGGGTTTACGCCAGCCCCGGATGTCGGCGCGCACAAGGACGCCCGGTTCGGCACGCATCACGCCCGTGACGCCTGGCATCTTTTCCAGACCCTCGGGTTCGACCTGAACTTGTTTTCCTCCGCGATCAAAATCAATACGCAATACATGCATAGTCTGTGGTTCAATCTGCGCGTGCGGCGCGCGGTGACACGCGACGAGGTCCTAGAAAAGCTGCAGGCCAACACCTACGTGGCGCTGACCGAGCATACGATGGCGAGCACGGTCTTCTCATTTGGCCGCGATCATGGCTACTTCGGCCGCATCCTCAACCAAACGGTGGTGTCGGCGCCGACCGTGACCGTACGTGACGGCCATGAGATCACCGGCTTCTGCTTTACCCCTCAGGATGGTAACTCGCTGCTGAGCAGTGTGGCTGCGGCAGGCTGGTTGCTCGACCCCGAGCACTACGACACTCGGCTTCAGCGCGTGCAGCCATTCCTCTTTGATGAACTCTAAGTACCAGGACAGCATTTTGTTCCCTCCCCCTCGATGGGGGAGGGTGACTTGAATTCGGAATGTGGAATTCGGAATGTGCAAGATTTCCTTTATTCCGCATGCCGCATTCCTTCTATCCCCCACCAGGGGGGAAGGAGCAAGAGGCCGGCCGGTACTTACGAAACACCGTGCTCTTGCTATTCGAACGCTCCCAAGTCCAGTCGAACGAGCCGCAGGCGCAGCAGCTTTCCACTTTAGCCTTGTCAGGCAGTGGGTGTGCCGAGAGAATAGGCGCAGACATACGGTCATTAGACCGAAGTTCCTCCCGTGATTCGGCGACAACTTGTTGAAATAAAAACTCAAAAGCCTGAAAC
>CBCXVS010000033.1:0-36071 GCA_965178525.1 uncultured bacterium
TGACCTGGCTGGGCTCCCTCCATCGTTTGGGGGAGGATAGCCTACCTCATTAACTATTGGGGAACAACCCTATTATTCCGCTTGTCACCCGTGTCCATATCTTGATTGACATACTGAGGGTCACCAACCCACCGGCACTGGTTCCCAACACGATTTTTCGACGAAGAAGAACATTTTCCAAACGGCAGAGTCCCTGGTACGCAATATATCGACGTAGACGACCGTTGCGGCGGACCTGGCATATATTTGGTGGAAGTAGTCTTGCCACTCTCACGGTCGCTGTAACGGCACTGGTCTCCTCTTGGTCTCTAGACCTCCGCGGTCAAACGCCAAGGTTCTCAGTCATCTATCCTGACCTTCCATTAGCCGCTTTTGAAATGATAGCTTTCATTTGCTTCTTAAGTTTGATTATTTTCATCGGTTACCTTTCCCTTTTGCCCTTCTCCTTATCGAACCAAATTACCGTGGTTCGGGCTAAATTGTCAACTTCCCTTGCTGCCAGTTCCATCATTTCCCCCTGTGCCTTCCACCTCCTATTCAGAACTTGATGAGGTGGAAAGCGCCATGGTAGACATACTTCTTTATATTTTCTTTGGAGCCTCGGCCATTTTCTTCACTACCTTTGTGGTGGGGTTGGTGGTTGACTTCTTCTTCCAGACTTCCGGGAGAGTATAGAATTTTTCCATTATTCGTCTGCAAGCTACCCGCGACTTTGTGATCAAAAACGAAGTAGGGTTTGAGCCTGATTTTGTCGAGGAACTGAAACAGTGGGTTCACCCTTCGCTGGTTGCCACGGCTCACGCCCTTGAGGCTCTCCAATTGTTCAACGAGCAATTTCGACCGACTGAAGATGCTCTCGACTTCTCTCGACAGTTCCGAGAGCGGGCTCTATCGACCACTGCGGGTCTAAACCGACAAGGACTAACGAGTAAGCTTCAGGATGTCCGAGCCGAGATTGTAGTGTTAAAGACGCTTTTCAATATACCCTGTGAGAATCGCCTTGACCTTCAAAAGGTGAGCGATTTCTTGCCCGATGAGGAAAAGGCATTGAGGATAGCTGAAGTTCTGCAGTATCTGTATAGAATCCTTGCGGGAACCTCTCCTGGAGGCAATCTCATCGATATTCATGTCTGCTTGCTTATACTTTGGCAACTTGGTCTTAACCCTGAGAAGGACGAATTCTTACGAGAAGACGTCTACCGTTACATTGTCTCTACGTACAGAGACTCAAGTATTCCGTCTTTTGCTCTTACTCCAGTTTCATCTGATACCTGCATGACAGCTTGCGCATTCGTCGTGCGTCTTGCTGATACCATTCAGATTAGAGAGAAGCTCCTATACCAATTCATCAACATAGAGGCGTTTATTAAAAGCTGCTGGTCTGAGAAAGAATTCGCTTTTGCGACTTCTCCGAATGTACTTCCCTAACATCGTTCACACACATTCCATTGTCAATCTAGAGAGGAAGACGAAAGTGTCTTGGAAGTTAGAGGACCTTCCCGGCTATCCGGAAAGAATTGAGGACTTTGTTGACTCATGTCGAACGAAAGAAGGGGGCTACAGCTTTCGCCCGGGCATGAAGTCCAACGTTTATGCAACTCGCCTAGCAAAGCAACTTTACAACCTTCTCAATATTGAAACACCTCAGAATAGAGTCGAAGAGACAATTACTTTTTTAAATGGCTTGAAAGATCCACAATCTGGTGGCTTTATTGGCTTCTCGCGTGAGAGTGAAGAGAGAGTTGCCGTCTAAGACCTGGCTGTATAAAGTTTTGGACTGACGAAGATGTAGAAGTTCCTGACTTACCCGTTTCTGCCGAGAGGTCTACGATCGTCTATTCCGCTAGGTCAGGCGATGTATTTTCGCGTCTGGATCAAATCATCAATGAAACGCCAGATGAGAGACAACTATTATACAAGATTGCGGAAGAGATCTCTAACACGGTGAAGATTGCGATCATAGCGATTTTTGAATATAGGTGGGCGAGTGGTGAACTACATAAGAGTCGTGAATACATCGCCCCGCGATTCCAGCCAACCCCTGAACCTTTTGAGGAAACATACTTTGTGTGGAGAGGTCGGCACATTACAGAGATTGCATTCAGGCAGGAAGATCACAGATTCATTGGGGATTATCGAAGAATCTTCAGGAACCGGCCCAACGAGGTGAATCCTATCTCCTACTTCTGGCATGAGAAGGTGTTGGGCGACATCTTGAGCACCATGTACGCATTTATAGGGCTAAGAGAAACCAAATATCTAGTCCGTTGCTTCAATCGATCGGATTTTCCGGATGTGCGTCTCAGCCAGAATCAGTTCGAGTTGTTAAATAAGATATGTGAGCACATTTCGCTCCGGCTGTTTGCCAAATCTAGTGAACGGAGACTCTTGGAAAAACTTGAGATCAATCAATGGAAAACAAACTCTGAAGCAAGCATCAGAAAATTGACAGGCCTATGGTTGCTTGAATATGAGGTTATGAGGAGTGGGATAATCTTATGGACCCACGAGCTTGATGTTGATGACCGATTTACTCAGACTTACGGGTTTGGCCCGCTCCTACTGACGTGGCATCGCACAGACGACATGAAGATTATCAGCGATAAATTATACAAAGACATGATGGGTTACGAGGAACCATTTATATTAGATGTGACGGGTGAAGAATATCGCTATACAGAGCCTCATACCTTAGAAGCCCACCTTAGAGACGGCCCGACTAATATAGCATACCTATTAGGGATACCCTTCAACATAAAAGAGCGGAAGACCTCCGATCAAAATCAGACCAATGACAACGATGCTCGGTATACCAGGAGAGGAGTCATGGTGTTTCCTTTGGAGAAACGCGCAGATCAGGCCCCGCCATTGACGGCTGCCAATGACCTCAGTCGCATTCCTGAGAAGCTGGACGTTCTTGAAACCCTCGCCGCCATTGCAGGAAGCATTATCAAGGGACACTATCAGTTGTAGGTTGTACACTTTTCTGGATAGATAAAGGAAAGAACTGTGTTTCAACCGCGAATTGATACCCTTCCCGAGCCGCAACAGCGCCTGTGGCCCGAGCTTCAGCAGACGCCCAAGGCGTTCGTCCTCTATGGCGGTACGGCTCTCGCCTTGCGTCTGGGCCACCGCCAGTCCGAGGATTTTGGTTTCTTTTCAACCCGATCCTTCGACCCGGCCCGGCTTTTGGATCGGCTCCTGTATCTGCACGGCGCTGAAGTCTTGCAACGGAGGGAAAACACGCTGACCTGTCGCCTGCATCGTGGCGGAGGCGTACAGGTCTCGTTCTTTGGCGGCTTGCGGTTGAACCGGGTCGACGATCCGGACTTGGTTACCAGTGTCTGTGTGCAGGTCGCCTCTTTGCTCGACCTGGCTGCCACCAAGGCCGAAGTGGTCCAGAGCCGAGCGAGCGCAAAGGACTATATTGATAATTGATATAGACGCCCTCATACGGGCAGGTATCCCGTTGCCACAAGCCCTTGGAGCGGCGAAAGCGGTCTATGGTGAGCCGTTCAACCCGCTGCTCACCCTGAAGGCGCTGACGTTCTTCGGCGATGGGGATTTGCCAACGCTTGCCGCAAACGTCCGACAGCGCTTGCAGCGGGCCGTACAAGCGGTGGATCTGAATCGGATACCGGCGTACGCGCCCCAGCCGGGTTTGATCATTGGAGGCCGAGAAGAATGACCTCGGTCGCGCCAACTCCGGAACTCCTGGAGGTTGCAGATCGCGTTGTATGTTTTAAGTCTCCGGAGGAGACGCTCCGTGATTCGGTCTTTTTTCTCGCCTATGTCATGACTTATGGTATGCCCCGCGATTTGCGTATCCTACGGCAGGTATACAGCGACAATGATCTCAGAGAGGCCCTGAGCCAGGCCCCGGCAGGCGTTTTCGACCCTCGGTCGTGGTCGTACTGGCACGTGATCTTGGGCCTTGAACCGGTGCCACCTCTGCCGCGTCGCCGTCTGGGATGATGGGCATGACGGTTGGCTTGACTTAGGAGCTGGAAAGGTTACAACATGGCGACGATCCGGTGGATACAAGATATGACGAGTGCAGATGGCGTCATAGAACGTGGATTCGAAATCGAGCGCGATGGTCAGGTCATCCCCAGCGTGTTGTGGTGTCCAGCCGAGCCGGCTGGTCCGCAGCCGCTTGTGTTGATGGGGCACGGTGGGAGTGGGCACAAGCGCAACGAGCGCATGTTGATGCTGGGACAGATGTTCAGCGCGGATTACGGTTGGTACGCTGCTTCCATCGACGGACCGGCCCATGGCGGACGCGGGCCGGTGACGGATGCGACCGATCCCGCGTATCGCGAGATGTGGCGGCGCGAGCATACCGTGCAAGGCATGATCACAGACTGGAAGGCGACGTTGGACGCGCTGAGCAAGCTGGAAGAAGTCGACAGCGCGCGTGTCGGCTACTGGGGACTGTCGATGGGAACCATGTTCGGGCTTCCCTATGTTGCCAGTGACGACCGTGTTCGCGTCGCGGTTCTGGGCAAGGCCGGGATGAGCGGATCGAGCGTCGCGCGCAGCGGCATCGACGCATATTTCAAGACCTATGCCCCGAAGGTTGAGGTACCGGTGTTGTTTGCCATGCAGTGGGACGATGAGCGCTTCGACCGGGAGGGGCAGCTGGAGTTGTTCGACTGTCTCGGCGCCAAGGATAAACGGCTGCATGCCTACCCGGGGCTGCATATCGACAACGGCCCGGAGGCATTCGATGTGCAGGCGGCGTTCCTCAAGCGGTACCTCTAGTCGATCAAATCGCGCCTGCCAATTAAGGAGGAGACGATGCATCGGTTCCGTTTACCTTTCGGGTTGGCTTGCTCCGCTTGTGTCGTTTCGGTTTTTCTCACGGCTTGTGTCACGACTGCACCTGTTTCGCCGGAATGGGTGCAGTGTCTGGCGCGGGCTGATCGCTTTGTCACGGTCGACCGGGATATGGTGCTCGATACCTGCACGCAGATGGTGTGGATGGCGCAGGATTATCGCAACATTGAAGGCAAAGCGCCAACGAGATGGACCCAGGCTCTGGACTGGGTGAACCACATCAATCAACAGCGCTACGGCGGCCACAATGATTGGCGTGCCGCCACTTTAGAGGACTATGAGGTGATTTATCATCCCCATCGACTCAGACGTTCTCATCGGGGCAAGCCGGTTGGTTACCCGGACGCCTTTGTCGATGGAGGGGGCGAATGGTGCTGGGTGAAGGAGATCGCCGATCTGAGCGACATCCATGTCCATCAAGCCTTCACCTTCAGCTTTAGAACTGGGGAGGCACGCTCCAAGTGGTTTCATAGCACGGAGCATCCACAGCATGAAAACGTCACCGGGAGTATCCGTTTGGTGCGCGGCCCGATTGCAGGGTCTCTAACACCCGCCGCCAAGTAGAGTTGTCGCGATAGACAGGGCAAGTCGCCCAACGCGTGATGACATCGTTGTAGGGAGATGTTGCATTGCATACTCTGGTGATCTATACCACACGGCAAGGCCGCACCGGCGAGATGGTCGCGCCGATTTGCGAGGGGATTCGGGAAGAAGACGTGGATGTGCTGACGCGTTCGGTGGAGGAGGTGACCTGGGAGGAGATGCTGGCGGCCGATGGCATCATCGTTGGGAACCCGACGCGCTTTGGCGGGGTGGATTGGCAGATCAAACGGCTCTTCGACGTGACCGCATTCCAGGATTATCTGGGGCCGCTGGCTGGCAAGGTCGGCGGCGCCTTCGGCGCGGGCGGCCGGGCGGGGGCGGCGAGCTGGCGCTGATGTCAACCCTGCACGTGTTGCTGAATCATGGCATGGTGATTCAGGGCAATGCATACGGCGCGCACTATGGCCCGGTGTTCTCACGCGACACGCCGGAGGACGCGATCCAGGAGGAATGCCGAGGCTGGGGGAGACTCTGGGCGCAGTTGGTGAAGCGGCTTGCCTAGAAGAAATGCGGAATGCGGAATGCGGAATGCGGAATGTGGGAAGTAAGAATGTTTGGGATTCTGTATGGCTCGATGGGGAGGTGGCTGGGGGTTTGCACGATTACACTTGCATTGCACTATGGACCTTAAGTAGAGTGGGGCGATGATGGCCAGAAGATGCCGCCATACCGAGGCGATGAACGCCCGGAAATGAGGAACAACGGCTTTTACTCAGTCCTCAGCCCTTTTTTTATTTATAGGAGGGGGATCATGGCGATCCAGGCAGTACCACTGGGTCAAGACCGTGAGGAGCGGCTCAGTCTTGGGCAGCGTCTGCGCGCTTGGGGGGGGAGTGATGCCGCGACAGGTTATGCGTTTGTGTTGCCGGCTTTTGCTTGGATTGCTCTGCTGGTCGCCATGCCGTTTCTGATCGTCCTGGGGTATAGCGTTAGCAATGCCTGGATTGATACGGAGCGGCGTTGGGCCGAGTTTTTTGGGGTGCGCCAAGGGGAATTGTCGTTTCTCGGTTTAAAGAACTTTATTGATCTCTTTCACAATAGTATTTTTCTCCAGACGCTGCAGAATTCGATCGTTTTTTCAGTTATCTCGGTCGCCCTCAAAACGGTATTCGGTCTCACCCTTGCCCTGCTGCTCAATCGCACCATGCGCTTTAACAAAGTCATCCGCGGGGCACTGCTCCTGCCTTTTGTGGTGCCAACGGCGCTTAGTACATTGGCCTGGTGGTGGATGTTCGATTCGCTCTACAGCGTCATCAATTGGTCACTGACGCACACGGGCCTGGCGAGCAAGGGGCTGCCCTGGCTGTCGAACCCGTACCTGGCGATGCTGTCGGTGATCATTGTGAACACCTAGCGGGGACTGCCGTTTTTTGCCATCACGGTGTTTGCCGGCCTGGTGTCGATTCCGAATGAACTCTACGAAGCGGCCGAAACGGACGGGGCGACGATCCTACGGCGCTTTTGGCACATTACGCTGCCGTTGTTGCGGCTGGTGTTGGCCCTGGCCAAAAAGATGGATATCGCCAATGATATCAACCATCATCCCACCCCAGCCGGGCCGGCCGGGCGCCACAACGCCCCCCCGATTGTGAGTGTGGGGATCTGGAAATTCGCCCGCAACCCGGAAGGGGCGAAGGAATTTCTGCGGTATCTGTTTAAACCGGACAACTTCAACAAGTGGATCGTGGCCAGCCGGGCGTTCAACCATGGGCCGGTGCGGGAATTCGAGAAACATCCCATTTGGGCCAGTGATCCGAAGCTCAAAGTCTTGCCGAAGGAAGGAGAATTCGGCCATCCACGCGGTTGGCCATATCGCCCCACCCCGGAAGTGGCCCGGATTGATGAGCTGTTTATTCTTCCGGATATGGTGGCCAAAGCCATCCGTGAAAAGAACACCAAAGCGGCGATGCAATGGGGAGAGGATCAGATCGCCAAGATTATGAAAGACGCGAGATCGCGCCAAGGCTAAAGGAATCGTGCATCACAAGAAGGAGATCTGGATTATGGTAGATCAGCTCGCACGACCCAAGGACCGCGTCGAAGTCTACTGGTTCTCGGAACAGCCATACGGCCACGTCAGCGATGAGGATCTGGAACAATACGATTCGGGGCGTCTGGGTTTTCCCAACACCCATTTCGATCCCGAAAAGGCCAGTGTGCTGTACAACGAGTACCATGAGCAGTATGCCCTGGCCGATGAAGTCGGCTTTGACGGCATCATGAGCAATGAGCACCATGCGTCGTACTGGTGTATGAAGCCCTCGGTGAATCTGGATGCAGCGGTCATCAGCAAGGTGACGAAGAATTGCAAGATCGCCATTTTGGGGAATGTCATTGCCATCAACGACCCCATCCGCATGGCGGAAGAGATTGCCATGCTCGACTGCTATTCCGGTGGCCGGATCATCTCGGGTTTTGTGCGCGGGACGGCTGTCGAGACGCTGCAATCGGGCATCCGGCCGACGGATAACCGGGAGCGCTTCGAGGAGGCGCACGATCTGATTATCAAGTGCTGGACGGAGCCCGGTCCGTTCCGCTATGAGGGCAAGCATTACCAATACCGCGCGGTGAATCCCTGGGTGCGGCCGATGCAGGATCCTCACCCCGATATCTGGTTCCCAGGTACGGGTAGTCCGGAGAGTGTGGTGTGGGCCGCCAAACATCAGCATCCGTACATGAACCTCGGCGCCTTGGTCGATACGACCGAGTGGTTGAAGAATGTGTATATCGAGACCGCCCACGAAACGGGGTTCCAGCCGGGGCCGGAGCACTTCGGCTATCTCCTGCGCTGCTTGGTCGCGGATACGGATGAGGAGGCCATCGAGATCGGCCGCGAGTTTATGTGGACCATTGGTCACCGCCAGCGGGGACCTCGGGAGCACAATGATCCGCCCGGCTACCAATCGCGTGAGGCGGTTCGAGTGAAGGCGCAACGTCCCACCGGAAACGTGGCCGGTGCTGGGGGGTTGGGCGTCGGGATGAGCTACCAGCAGCTCCAGGATGTCAACAACATTATCGTGGGGAACCCGGATACGGTGGCGAAGAAGCTGACGCAGGTGATTGAGCGCCTCAGCCCCGGCTACCTACACATCTATGGCAATGAGGGGGCGATGGAGCATAAGCATGTGATGCGCTCCGTTGAGTTGCTGGGCAAAGAGGTGATCCCGCGCTTGCACGAGGTCGAATTGCAGCCCTACGAATAGTAGGTAGTAGGCGCTCGCTGCTCCCCCCTTGGCCAAAGGGGGGAGTGAAGACAGCATGCCGTTAACCTAGCGCGTTACGCCGCCGTCAGAAACGGAATCACCTCCTGCAGAAACGCGTCCGGCTGCTCGTTCTGCGGCGAGTGGCCGCAGTTGTCAATGACCTTCAGGGTGGCGTTGGGCAGTTCACGCGCATAAATTTCACCGCAGTTCAGCGGCACAATGGCATCCTGGCGGCCCCACACCACCAGGGTTGGCGTCTGCACCCGCCGCAAGTAGTGGGGGAGTTTGGGATTGTGCATATAGGGCGTCCAACACAACCGCGTCGCCATCTCCTGATTGCGGAACTGCACATCCTGCTCCTCGGGTGTCAGTTCACGGTTGAAGAGTTCCTCATAGTTCGGTACCTGGCTCGTATCATGGAAGCGTAAACTCGCCGCTTCCTGCCGCGAGCACATGAGGATTTCGGCAATGTCCCCGACCTCGGGTTTAATGCCGACGGCGTCTACCAGGACCAGACGGCGGAGGTGATGCGGACACATGGCTGCGATTTCCGCCGCCAGCCAGCCGCCCATGGACGTGCCCAGAATGGCAGGCTGATCGAGCCCCAAGGTGTCGATAAAGTCATGGTAAAAGTGCGCCATATCCGTCATGGTATCCAACCACGCGGGCCGTTCCGAGGGCCCATAGCCCGGATGGGAGGGCGCATAGACGGTAAAGTGCTCGGCCAAGGCTTGATGATAGCACAGCCAGCCTTGACTGCCGCCCGCCCCATGCAGGGCCAACAGCGGGGCGCCTGAGCCGCCCTGCAACACTTGCACCTTGGCTCCTGCGACGTCGATGACGGTTTCCGTGTAATCTTGTGTGGTGGCCATCTCTTGTCTCTCCTCTGTCTGTATACGGGCCGTTGTCGGCGATGTCACAGTCCTGAAGATCAGTTCCGAACCGGCTCTTCCTGCACTCTATGCTATCCTCCACTCTCAATCAAGCAGGAGAATGCGTCCTTCGCGAGTCTGTGGGTCTGAAAAACGTCATTCGTACATCATGCTTGCGTCCGCTGGCGTGACACCGTACCCTCGTCCGTATTCTCGCGCAACTCAACACAAGGAGGTTATGATGGAGAGCCAACTCGCCACGATCGTAGAGTCCTCTGAAGCCGAACGTCTCGCCACCGGTTTTGTGTTTACGGAAGGTCCGCTCTGGCATCCTGACGGCTACTGGCTGTTCGTGGATGTCCGCGCCAACCGGATCTACCGCCTGGCGCCCGGCGGCCAGCCCGAGATGATCCGGGAGAATAGCGGCAGTTCCAACGGCATGACCTTCGACTCGCAGGGCCGTCGGCTCATCTGTGAGGGCGACAACCGGCAGGTCACCCGCCTGGAACCGGATGGCACGTACACGCCCTTGGCCCAACGCTTAGGCGGGAAGCGCATCAACCGGCCCAATGATATTGTGACCCGTTCCGACGGCAGCATCTACTTCACCGATCCCGCTGGGCGTTTGACCCAGGAAGAACGGGAACTCGACTTCAGCGGTGTGCACCGCATTGCCCCGGATGGGACCCTGAGCAACGCGACTTCCGAAACCGAGTACCCCAACGGTCTGGCTTTTTCTCCCGACGAACGGGTTCTTTACGTCGCCATCACGCGTCGGGATGACGGGTGTATTGCGGAAAAAGAGCGCGGAGAAGTCTGCACGCACCAGTTCATCCGCGCTTTTGATGTGGCTGCGGACGGCAGCCTGAGCAACAATCGCATTTTTGCCAACATGTTCTCCGCTGCGGACGGCGTGCCTGACGGTATGAAGGTCGATGTGGAAGGGCGGGTCTATTGCACGGGCTCCGAAGGCTGCTGGGTCTTCGACGCCACGGGCAGCCACCTGGGAATCATTCGTCTGCCTGAAATTCCGGCGAACTGCGCCTGGGGTGGTCCTGACCATCGGACCATGCTGTTTACGGCCCGGACGTCCGTCTACACCATGCGGATGAGGACGCCCGGCACTCGGACACCCGGGGCCGCCTAGTGCAGGATCACGTCTTATTTGAGGGATTCTGCGGGTGCATAAAGCGTTTGACAACCTAGAGAAGTCGCGCTAGGCTCCCCTGTATCGGCGAAACGTTCCTTACGTCATTGACGAGCCCTCAATAAACCTAGGGAGAAGGAAGAGAACATGGCCGAGTATGATCTGATTATCCGGAACGGGACCATTGTGGATGGGACGGGTGGGATACCTGCCTATCGAGGCGATGTGGCGGTCAAGCAAGGAAAGATCGCCATGATCAGTGGCCGCATCAAGGCCTCGGCGCAAAAAGAGGTGGACGCCACGGGCTGTATTGTCGCGCCTGGGGCGATTGATCTGCATAACCACTACGACCTGCAGCTGAACTGGGATCCCTACGCCACCATGTCGGGCTGGCACGGGGTGACCACGGTCGCCATCGGGCAGTGCGGCTTCGGCTTTGCACCGTGCAAACCGAAAGATCGCGAGGCCGCGATGCGCCTCCTCACGCGCATCGAGGCGATTCCCCTCAGCACCATGGAACAAGGGTTGAGCTGGGACTGGGAATCCTTTCCCGATTGGATGAACAGCCTGGCCAAGCGGCCATTGGGGGTCAATGTGGGGGCTCTGGTGCCCTTTAATCCTTTGCGGCTGTACGTCATGGGTATCGAGGAATCGCGGGAGCGGGTGAATGCGACGGAGGCGGAGACACGCCAGATGCAGGCGCTCGTGCATGAGGCCATGACGGCTGGCGCGTTTGGTTGGTCGTCCATGAAGACGCTAATCAACCGTCCCGATGACGGCCGTTTTATCCCGAGTCAAGTGGCCTCGAACGAGGAGTACCTGGCCCTGGCGCAGGTGCTGTCGGAGTTTGGCGTTGGCAGCATCGGTTGGACGCGCGGTGCGGCCGAACGGCCTTTGCCGCCCGGAGAGCCCGATCTGCTCGGTGGCGCCGCGCCGACGGGTTCCGGCATTCAGATGGATCCGGTCGAAGGCGATGCGCCTGGGAAAGGCCGAGAGGATTTCCTGATTGAAATGTGTCTGGCAAGCGGACGCCCCTTGCAGTGGGGCGCGGTGAGCCAGAGCGAGGCGGCCCCGGGGCGCTACAAGGAGCAACTCGCCTTCCTGGAACGGGCGCATGCCGAAGGGGCTTGGATGTACGCGCAGTCGTCCTCAACTGCGGCTTCACCCGTCTTCGAACTGGCGGAATATAACGGCTTTGATGCCATGCCGAACTGGATCGATCCGTTCGTCGGCACGCCTGAAGAACGCATCGCCAAACTCAACACGCCCGGCGTGCGCGATCGCATGCGGCAGGACGTGGGCGCCTGGACCGGGACGGGGGGCACGGCTGACGTGGCGTCGAATTGGACGAAGATGCGCGTCGTCGAGGTCCGGGAACCGAGGAATTATCAGTACGAGGGGATGACCGTCGCGGAGTTGGCCGAAGCGACCGGAAAACATCCGATGGACGCCATGCTGGACCTGGCTTTGGACGAGGATCTGCGGACGGAATTCTCTACCGATCCGACCAATGGGACGGACCCGAAGGCGGTGGCGGAGATCCTGAATCATCCCTTCATCCATCCCTGTGTCTCAGACGGCGGCGCCCATGTGCGCTATCTGACCCTGGGGACCTGGCCGGTCAATTTCTTGTCGCTGTGGACCCGGGACCGCCAGATCATGAGCCTGGAAAAGGCGCACTACAAAATCAGCGGTTTGCCGGCCTGGATCGGCGGCTTTACGGATCGGGGTATCCTGCGGGAAGGGTACGCGGCCGATATCATCGTCTACGATCAGGAGAAGCTGGGCTTTCTGTATGACAGCCCGGTGTATGCCACCGACTTTCCGGGCGAGGAACGCCGCCTCATCCAGAAGGCCAAGGGCATCCGGTATACCATCGTCAATGGGGCGGTGACGTTCGAGGAGAGCGAAAGCACCAATGCCACGCCCGGTAAGCTGCTCCGCAGCTATGACATGGTCAACAAGTAACGCATTTGTCGTGTAACGCAGTAGCCGGAAGGCGCTCGGCGTGCGGGGCCTTCCGGCCTGTGTCTTGACCCACCATTGGCACATCGAAAACAACGGGATATGCATTGCTGGCCGGGAGGTCATGAAAGGAGCAGAGGTGCCAATCATCAACAAACAGGACATGACCAAAAGCGTAGAGAATGCCCCGGGCGTGGAAACCTGCGCCCTTGTTGGCGCGGCACAGGGAAGCCAGTCTCTCCACATTGAAGAGATCACCGTCGCGCCGAATGCTCGCATTCCCAGACGCATTAATCCACAAACCGAAACCGCCATCATCGTCTTGGAAGGCAAGTTGGACGCGCAGCTTGGCCGCGACCGGACGCCCGTTGGCCCCGGCCAGACCGTGCTGGCCCCAGCCGGAACGGCGCATGGTTTCCTGAACCGCTATGACGAACCGGCGCGCCTGCTGTTTGTCTTCCCGGCGCACCAAGTTGAACAAGTGCGCGTTAGCATCCCTGGCGCGACGTCGGGTTTCCTCTCGGAGAAGGGCTTAACCGGCTATACTTCCCCGCAGGACCGACCCCTGGGCGACCGCAGCTAACGAACAGCTAGCTCACGCGTGCCGTATAATCCTGGCGCGCCTGCTCAATGGCGCGGACGCGTCCCGCCACCAGCTCCTCGCTGCGCTTGGCAGCCCAGCGGTTGGACGCCGCCGTGCTGGCCACCGATCCCTGGAACTGAGGCATGACATAGCGCGCCAGCAGTTCGTAGCTTTGCAGCATCTTGTCGCGCGGCGCCCAGTCGATGGTTTGTACCAGAAAGCCGCCGTACCCACCGCTTTGCTCCTCCAGGCGCTTGATACCCTCGATGCAGTCGTCCGGCGTGCCCACAATCCAAAATCCGGCGTCCGCCATAAAGTCGATGACCTTGTCCAGGGGGCCATCAAAAATCGGCGCGCGCCCGTTGGTCCCCTCCGAATATTCCCGCAGGTAGCGTCCGGCGCCCATGCGGGCTTCCTCGCGCGCCTCTTTGCGGGTTTCCGCCAAGTGTACCGGCAGCACCAAACGCCAATCGTCCCGCCGCACCTCCTGCCCATGCGCCTCGGCCGACTCCTCCGCGACAGACCAGAGTTGCTTCAGCTCGGACTCGCGATTCGGTGACGGATCCCGAGGCACGGTGATGGTGAGCACCGACGCCCCATACTTGCCGGCCAGCGCCACGCCCGCCGGCGACTGCACCGAGGCCACCGATACCGGCATGTACGGCTTTTGATAAGGCCGCAGCTGCAGCAACGCTTCATTCAACTCGAACCAGTCGCTCTTGTAGCTGATGGGCTCGGTCTCGGTGAACAGTCGCAGGATGACCCCGAGGGCTTCATCCATGCGCGGCCGCTGCACGGCGTGGTCAATGCCCATCATGTAGGCATCGCTTGGCAGGGCGCCAGGTCCCACGCCCATCATGACCCGGCCGTGGGTCATGTGGTCGAGTTGTACCATCCAGTTGGCCACCATAAAGGGATGGTGGTAGGGGAGGCTAATCACCCCGGTCCCGAGCTTGATGTGGCGGGTGCGCTCGGCTGCGGCGGCAATGAAAATTTCCGGGGAGGAGATAATCTCCCAGCCGGCGCTGTGGTGCTCGCCGATCCAGGCTTCGTCAAAGCCGAGGGCGTCGAGCCACTGGATCAGCTCCATGTCGCGGTCCATGGCCAGGGTGGGATTTTCCCCGACGCGGTGGAAGGGGCCCATGAAGATGCCGAACTTCATTCGTTCCGGAAGACTCATATTCATTCCTTCGCGTCTCGCATGGAGACAGGTGTTCAGGACATCGTTTATACGATTTCAAGCCGTTGTGACCTGGCCATTATAGTCCTCCCGATCTGGAGGAGCAACCAGCCGCAGCTTATCCGCTCTCTCTCAGGATTCTGGGGAAACTCTCCTGACTCCCTTGACATGTTTCCCGGAGTTTGTATGATACGTATAACCTTTTTTGGATTGGCAAACCGCTTCGTGGCAGAAAGAGATGAACCGAAACCGAAACCATTCAGGTCGTCAGGCAGCTCGGTGCGAGACAGCAAATGCATGCCGATGATCCGGCTCTGGCAGCCGCACGCAATCTTGCGTTGCCCCCGAGCCGATCAGCCTTGCATAGGCCAGCAGAGCCGACAGGCAACATCACGGCACTGGCGGTCACACCGAATCAGGCCGCGGTGCTGGCGGGCAGGGACGATGGTTCCATCCAGGTCTGGGACTTAGTGCAGGGCACGCTCATCCACATGCTAGAGGGGCATACAAGCCCGGTGAAGACACTGGCCGTAACGTTTGCGGGGAACCCGGTGCTGTCGGGTGCAGATGATGGTACCGTGCGGACCTGGGATTTAGGATGGGATTTGCAAAACGGTCAATTCATCCGCACGCAGCAAGTACCTATGAGCGAGAGCACGGCAATGGCGATCTCACCGAATTGGCACTGGGTGCTGGCGGGCGACGCGGATGGCGTTATTCATGTCCGGGAGTTGCAAAACGGCCGTCTCGTCTACACGCTACCGGGCGATACGGGTCCCGTGCAGGCGCTGGCCGTCGACCCGCATCAGTACTGGGTGCTCGCCGGTACCAACGATGGCGTCATCCGGGTCTGGGATCCGTTGCGCAGAGCGGTCATCCACACGCTGGCGGGCCATACCGGCGGGGTCACGGCGCTGGCGGTCACGCCGGATCAGCACTGGGTGTTGGCGGGCGACGGCGAGGGGGTCATCCGTATCTGGGACCCCTGGCATCGAGAGGTTCTCTACACCCTGAAAGGCCATACCGGCGGGGTCAGGGCCTTGGCCATCACCCCCACTCGACTCCTGGTGCTGTCAGGTACAGATGATGGCGCCATCCGAGTGTGGGATGTGCTACGCGGCAAGGTCATTCGCACGTCGGGGGGCCAGCATGATGACTTCGTGGAGGTCATCCGTACGTTAGAGGGCCAGCTTGATGACTTCGTGGCACAGCTCCATGCCGACCTACTGCGGGAAGGCTTTCAGGAACCCCGAGCAGATCTCACCACCCTGCGCCAACAGCACCTGGCAAGGAAGTACCGGTGAAGCTGCTCTTCGATCTAAATATCCTGATCGATGTAGCATGCCGGTGGCAAACGTTTCCCGCGTCGCTCGACCTTTACAATCGCGTCGTGACAAGCTCTACACACGAGGGCGTCTTTGCGGCGTGCGGATACACGACGCTCTATTATGTACTCAACCAGAGCCTTGCTGAGGACCGCACCCGGGCCGTGCTGCTTAACTTCTGCCGCCGCTTAACGTTGCTGTCCTTTACCGACCGTATGGCCGCTGCCGCGCATCGCTTACAGATGAAGGACTTCGAGGATGCTTGTATGGCTGCGACCGCCTACGAGGGCGGCTGTGAACTCATTGCAACGCGGAATGTGCAGGACTTTGCGGCGTCTCCCATTCCTGCCAAAACCCCCACAGAGATCCTAGAGATCCTCACGATGCTATGACACGCGCTGGTTTGGTCAACTTGTTGGAGCTGACACGGTGCTTATGGCGTTAAGTGTTATTAACGGCGCCATAACATCTACAGAACAAGGGAGGACCAGGATTCTCACAGCTGGCAGCGCGTCTAAGATACTGTGCCCTGGTGGAGTACTGCATCCATGCAGGCCGGGGGCAGCTATGCGCGGGACGGTTTGTAGACGCTAATCCCTTCGACAGCATCAAAATCGTCATCGTTGGTCGCGAGGGCAGTCACGCCCAGTTTCTCCATCACGGCCAGGGTGAGCGCGTCGTTGGTCAGTAGCCGTTTTTGGGCGGACAGGTCGGCACCGCGGACCAAGAGGTCGAGGGTGATGGCCTTCCACAGGCAGGCGGAGGCCACGTAGAGTCGTCACCACCCGCTGGTGATTCGTCAGCCCGTCGAGCAGTTCGGGGTGTCGCTTGAGGCGCGCGATCAATCCCCTGTGCTCCACGCCATGCCGTTGCACCACGTCCGCGAGCATGACCTTATGGGTCGCTTCCGCTATGGTCACGGTCGAGGTCACGCCGTGCACGCTGCCCAGCTCGATCCGCTTGAGCAAGTCCGAGCAGTCGTCCGAGAGCACTGGCGTGTCAACGAGATGGTAGTAGAAAATCGTGGCGTCGAGGTAGCGGACCCTCCCATCAGGGATTGCGGTTAACACGGTCTAGCACTCAAGGAGGTCATACTCGTGACTATCGCCGATACCGCGCGCGACCTGGGTGTCGAGATGCAAGCGGTTTCGGCGCTACTCGTCGATGACACTGCTGCGCTGCTCCGTGTCTGCAATCGCCTCAACGGTGATCCGCACCTTGGTATGCTCTGGCAGCTCAGGTAATGGGGAGAGAGGCTTGAAGATACCAGCCGCGTAAATCGCTTCAACTGTGATGCTCATCCGTTCGCCCTCCTTCTGCGGCTTGGCAAGAGTGGTCCACCGTCGTTTATCCGGTGATATCCTGAGACCCATAGCGAGAAATTGTCCGGGTTTCCCATGCACGTATGCGGAGGAATGACGCCAAGTCCTGCCACCTCTCGATCAATGGGCCCCATTCCACTTAGACACTTTGGCATGCCGCATAGAGAGACAAGCGTAATCCATTCTGCTAACAATCAGCAAGTCTAATCAAGTCAAGGGGTCCAATTCTACTGAGTAAAATGTGCAGGACTTTACGGCGCCTCCCATAAAAGGACAGCCATTAGAAGGCCCCTGTCAAGAGGAAAAACGTCCCTCTTACAAACCCTCTTGCTTTTTTTGCCGGGGTATGTCGGATGGCGCCCCACCCCTCCCCACAATATCCCCACGAAAAATTCACGTAATCACCATGTAATCCTTATGTTCCTCCTCTTCGATTGTGATAACTTTCTCTACCAACGCTTCATAAGCTTCAACCCGAACGATCAACCGTCTGTAGAGGAGGATCTCAGTATGAGTAGATCGATCCAACAAGACCTACTATGTCGATGCTTTGGTAGAGGCTTGCCCTGGGGGAGACTGCATCACACACCATTCGTTCTGATGGTCTTAGGTCTGTGCTTCATGTTAGCGGCCAGGGCGCAGGCGACCGTTGTTCCCCAGATCAACTTGGAGCAGATGATTGAGGCGGCAGAGCTGATTGTCGAAGGCAGGGTGGTGGAGGTTAAAAGTGCGTGGTCAGAAAACCAAAGCACGATCTATACCTATGTCACGCTCAACCAGCTTCGCGTGATTCATGGCCAGGTTGAGAGTGATACGCTGACACTCCAGCTTGAAGGCGGGGAAGTAGATGGGGTGCAAGTCCGGGTCGATGGGATGCCGGTGTTCATTCCGGGAGATCATGACGTGCTCTTTCTTCGGGATAATCACGTTGCGGTATCACCTATCGTTGGCTTTTTTCAGGGCCGCCTCCAGGTTGTAGCAGGCGAAATCAGGGATCACGTCGGATGGCCCATTCTCCGCATCCAAGATGGCGCCTTTGTGAAGCTCCGTGAAGTGGCGGAAAGCCAATCGCGTCAAAGTGAAGCACAACGCGTAGAAGGAGGGGTCACGCTGGGCGCCCCTCGCAACGAAGTATATGTCTACCCCACCGGCGATGAAAGGAAGCAAGGGCCGGCATCTCCGCTTCAGGGGAATGTCTCTGCGGAGCCAGCGCCAGCGACGGCCTTGCCATCTACCGAGAGTGAAACGGGCACGTCCTTGCCGTCGTCCGGTACATCTGGCACGGAATCCGGTAAGCCAAGCCGCATTGCCCTGCGCCCGCCAAGCTTGGCCAACCGGACTGTATTATTACCTTCTAAGAAGCCGGGCGTCATCTTTCTAAAGGCGAGCGAAGATACGGGCGAACGCTTGTCAGTCGAAGCGTTTATCCGTGCCATTCGTGCTCGGCTTACCCCGTAGACATGGGAGTAGAGAACATGAGAACCAGAGCCTGTACTCTACTGTGGTGTGTCAGTGTGCTCGTCGCCTGCCTGCCGGTATCGGTGTTAGGATTTTCAACGACCGGGGCGACCTGGCTGAGAAATTCGACCGTTCTCAGCCTCAATAGGACCAGTTTTCCTGCGGACAATGTTTTTAACGACAATGCGCAGTTTGCGATGTCAGATTGGAATGCCGTCATCGGGTCGACCTTTGAATTTTTTGTGGACTCAACCAACTGCAATCCCACCAATTCATTCCCTTTAAGTGACAATTGTGTGGCATTTGTGTCGGGGAATTCGCTCAATGGGGCTTTAGGTGTCACCACGTCGCGGTCTAATATTCTGGGCATCATCCTCAATGCGGATGTGAGATTTGATGTCAATGCCATGTGGGTACCCGACCTCAATGTCAATGATTTTAGCTTTGGTCCGCCTTTTTCGTTCCGGGGAGTGGCCCGGCACGAGTTCGGCCATGTCTTGGGGCTCTGCCATGAAGACAGAACGGGGATCGTGGCGCTGATGAACTCCGTTTATACGGCCGGTGGGGTGAAACCAGCTAATCCGCATTGGGATGATCGCCGCGGTATCCGGACGCTCTATCCAGGTTCTGGCAGCGAGCGGGATCTCATCGCCTATATGTGGAAAAAATCGACCGGTGACGTCCAGGGGTGTGGCTCATCCATGACCGTGTCAACGCCTGTGGGCATGATTCCCGCCTCGGCAAAGCCCGGTGATACCGTCGCCGTGGAGTTTAGCCTCCAGAATGCGGGCAACCGTGATGTGGGGACCTTCAACCTTGGTTTTTTCTTGTCAACCAACACGACGATCTCAACTTCGGATGTGCTCATTGGGGAAATCATGGGCGGCTCGGTCGATGCGCATGGTCGCGGGACGTTTACCCGGAATGTGTCCATTCCGTCAAATACGCCTCTTGGCGCCTACTTCCTTGGCATTTGTTTGGATCACGACAACCGGGTTGCGGAATCGAACGAACAGAATAATTGTGCCGTTGCGCCCGGGTCCATCTCTATTCGATGATTCTTGAGGCGCCCAAAAATGGACATCCGGCGCGGTGGTATAGCTGTGACAAAAGTCTCCCAACAGGCAAGATTGCTTGGCGTTCCAGAAAGGACGCAACCCTGATGGCTCCTCTGTGACGTGTGCGCCCGTAACCTGCCCGTGCGTTCAGGTTTGCCTGCGCCTGTGCCGATAAACCGGTGACACGTCGTGACAGGCCGATACCCGGCCTGCCTGCTGCCGCCTCGCACCAGGCGCCTCGTTCCCTCGTAAGCGTTTTGTCTACATCTTCCCGCAGCATGCGCAGCCTGCATCAGATCCCGAGACCCACAGCGCTTGCAGAGCGAGCCATCATTCTAAGCACCCCACTCTAGCTTCTAAGAGGGCAAGACATATGGACCAACAGACAGACAGGCATCGCGCCATCGTGCTAAATCTCTTTATCCTGCTCGGGATCTTGCTGCTGGGGGGTCCGCTTGCCGCAGCCGCGCAAGACGACCTTGTCGCTGTGCCCCCGTTGCAGGGAAAGACCCGGCATCCCGCTTTATTGACTGGGTTACAGCAAATCGTGATCGATGATCTCAACGCGCTGACGCGCCATCGCGTGATGACGCGAGAGGCGATACGGACGCTCCTGCAGAAAGCGGGCAAAGGCCCGCGCAGTACGCTCTATGTACGAGACATTCCCAAATTCCAGGCCCTCACACGCGCCAAATTTGTGTTGCTGAATACGGTCAAGGAGCAGCAGGGGAGAGTCTCGTGGGAGGCGAAGCTTGTCAATACCGTGACGGGGACAGTGGAAAATACGTGGCAGTTTGCCGGGTGGTTGAACCAGCTTATGCAGGTGAAAAACCAAGTGATCTCGGCGCTCCGGCCAGACCTTGGCTTGGATAACGAAGGCGTTGGAACACGTCCGGGAGTCGATCGCGTCAACGGCCACCTGTCGGCCTTCATGGCCTTTGCTCAGGGGCTGGAAGCATTCGATAACCAGGCATATGCCGAGGCCACGACCCGGTTTCACGAAGCGCTGCAACGCGACACAACTTTCATCTATGCGACCCGGCAGCTCACGCGCGTGCGGGCCAGGGTCAAGCAAGATATCGCCTCGCCCCGCGAACGTGGGCTGGTTGCCCTCGCCGATGGGCAACCGAAGCAGGCAGCCGCTTTGCTGCATCAGAGCCTCAGCCGCAATGGCAACGATGTCGAAGGCTTACTCGCGCTGAGCGACATCGAGACCGGAGGCAAGCGTTATAAAACGGCGCGGAAGTATGCGATGCAGGCTCGGGAAATCGACGGCGAGCATCCACAACCCTGGATCACTCTCGGCAAGATTGCTAAGGCGACAGGGAAAGAGGGCGAGGCGCTGCAACTGTTCCGCAAAGCCCGAGAGCTTGCGCCTGACCATCCGGCGGCGCCTCGCTACCTGGCTGAACTTTATGAAAAACAGGGAGATATGGACAAAGCCAAACAGGCGTACGTCGACGCGGGAACGCGGTTTGGCCGAGCCTTACAGCTCGAAGAAGCCCAGCGTGCCTTTGCCAAGGCGAGAAAGCTTGCACCGCAAGATCGTGAGCTGCTGCTCAAGGAAGGCCATCTCTTGATGCGCGCCGGTCAGCTGCAGCAGGCGCGTCGATCCTATGAACAGGCGCAAAAGCTCACGCCGGGAAATGCAGAGATTGATTACCAGCTCGGCGAGCTGTCGCAGCACAGTGAAAACCCAAAAGCCGCCTCGGCGCATTGGCAAAAGGCGCTCGATCTCAATGCGGATCATGTTGCCGCCAACGTCCGCATGGGACAGCTGTATCTGCAGGATAAGCAGTATGCGCGCGCCATTCGTCATCTGCAGTGGGCACGCCGTATACAGCCGGAAAATGTGGAGGCCGGAAAGGCCCTGGCGCAGGCCTATGCCGCCTCTGGGCAAGATGATTTAGCCTTGCAGGAGTCCCGGCGTTTGGTGCACGTGTCTGCCGATGATCCGGAACTGCACACCGCCTACGGGGACATGCTCTTGAAGCAAGGCGATATGGCCCAGGCGCGGTTGCAGTATGAACATGCCGCCCGCCTGAACCCGGATGCGGCAGCGGCGCACAAGCGTTTGGGCCTGATCCGGAAACAGCAGGGTCAAGTGGCCAAAGCCAAGTTTGCGTTTGCATTGGCAAAACGCCTCGCGCCCGATATCGAGCTTCCCGAGATAGCAGAGGCTGACGTCCATGAGGGCCTGAGACAGTTCGTTTCCTCCTTTCCCCCGGTGCATCGGGCAGACGATGTTGCCAAAGTCGCCCTCATTGATACGCAAGCATTCATGCCACAGACCAGTTGGTTCGAGCAGATCGTGAACACGGTGCGCGATTTTGTCAGGATTCGCCGCGTGAATCTCCAGGCCGTGCAGCAGGAGTTTGTGCAGACCTATGAACAAGCGTATGAGCTGCTGTCACCAAGTCATATCCAGCATGTCTTTGCTTCTGCTCCGTATCGTTCGATCACGTCTCAAGATCTGGATAATACCAACTATCTTTTACGTCTATGTCAATCCTTGGAGGTTGACGCGTTGGTTTTGTATCGGGTCGTAGAACAAAAGCAGTCCCTGGGCAACGTGCGATTTAAGATAACGACATTATTCTTTACAAAGTCCGGCGCTTCTCGTTGGTTCAACGAAACGTCTATCGATTATCCAAGAAGGCGGGTCGAAATGTTTAATTGGCCTTTTATCATGAGCATGATACTTCTAGGCATATGCATTACTATTTATTTTTGTATATATTTCATTCGAGATTTCGGCTATTTGAAAGTTGTCATTCATCAAGATTCCAAAACGAATAAGGCGACTTTTTCTATTATACTAAGCAAAAAAGAGAGAAAAGATCTAACCAATATGAAAAGACAACTTCAGAGAAGAATGAAAAATAAACTAGATAAGTTCAAATACGAGCAAACGGCAAATTATACGAGAAAATATAAGAAATTTACGGTATTTCATGAGGCGATCTTCAAAAATATCCATGTTGGTGACTACCATGTCTTCCTGTATGGGATTATTCCGGATGGCCGCGGCGGGCAGATGGGCAATTACCAGATGACACAAACGGTCCGGATCGAGAAAGACGACTACCATGAAGTCGTCTTTGATCTTCGTCGCAAGACAAGCGAGGTCGAGGTGCAGGTGTTTTGTGGCGCCAATGTCGCCATCGGGGCGGAGGTCTCGCTGAAGGGAGCAGGGGAGTCGCGATATATTAAGGATGAGATCGGGACGTCGTTTCATCTCCCTGTGGGTCAGCATACCTTCCTGATTAACTATGAAGGACAATTATTTACAGAGCACGTGGAGATCGCCAATCTGGAGAAGCATTACTATATGATGATTGACCTTTCGGCTGTGCCTATGACCGCCGGCAGATGAAAAAAGGGATCCGCCAAGGATGCGAAGGGACGAGAAACTTCTGCCGGCGTGTACTAGTTTTTCCCGAGCGATAGCCGTACAATACACAGCCAAGACGATAGCACCAAAGCGGTCGGCCTCTGTCCACCGCACACAAGACGTATTTGGCCTGGAAGGAGGTAGCATATGCCTATCGAACGTGTGGGTCATGTGGTCATCAAGATGCGCGACTTAGATGCGGCAAAACGGTTCTATCGGGATATTCTCGGGATGCAGATCACCGATGAGCGCGAGGGGTTTGGCGTCTTTTTCCGCTTTCAGGATTACCATCACGACATCGCGGTATTCAAGGTTGATGAAGATGCCGAAGCGCCGCAAAAAAATCAAGTTGGCCTGGCGCATATCGCCCTGGTCGCCGATAGCTTCGACACGGTCAAGGCCATGCATCAGCGTCTAAAAGCCCATGACGTGCCGATCGTGCGGACGGTCGACCATGGCATTACCAAGAGCGTCTATTGTAAAGACCCGGAAGGGAATGAACTCGAAATCTACTGCGAAGTGCCTGAGAAACCATGGCAGGAAGTCGATACGATCATCAAAGCCGATCCGATCGATCTCGAAGCGGCACCGGTTGATTAAGTTTTGGTTAGTGGCTAGTGGTTAGTTAGATGTTGCGGGACATCCACTAGCCATTAGCCACTAGCCATTTGGAAAGAGATCTTCCACCTCCACGGCGTGCGGGATGATCTGCTGCTCGACGTTGAATCGAATGAAGGCTTCCAGGATCTTGCGGTTCGCTTCAATGCCATAGGGAAGCGGGTCATCGCCCACTATGTTCCTCAGCTCGATCATAGATGCATCCTGCGCGTCTTGTGGCCCCTCGATATGCAGTTGCCTGAGGTAGTTCTCTTTGGCCGCCTTGAAGAGGCCACACAACTCCTGGGCGAGCCAGGGGTGTGTGTCGAGCAGCTCGTCCTTGACCACGACCATGTGGCTGATGGGATAGATGCCGGTTTGCTGGAAGTATTCCACCGCTGCCTGCTGCGGCTCGGCGATGAGGGGGCGGAGATCGGGCGAGTCGGCGAGTCGCACGCCAATGGCGGCATCGATCTCTCCCGCCAGGAGCATGGCCGTTAAGTCGCTTCCCTCAGGGGCTGAGATCACGTTAGCCGGCGCGACGTATTCCTGCATATGTTCATCCCCGCTGAGCACCCACTGCACCTGGCTCACGTCCACGCCGTATGCGTTCTGCAGAATGCCCCGTATCCAGACCCCTGGGGTCAAGGTGTAGCTCCGCACCCCGACTCGCCGAAGCAGGTCGCGCGGCGACTTCATGCCGGACTTGACGTTGTACACGATCTGGCTGTGTTCGAACCGGCGGGTTAAAAAGACCGGCAGGGCGGTGATGGGCTTTTGATGGGCGCGAGCGCACAGGTAGGTGGAGAGGGCCATCTCCGAGATATCGAATTCTAAGCCACGCACCATGCGGCGAAAGGCGCTGGTAATCGGCGATACGTCTTGGGGCTTCAGCACGATGCGCTCGCACTGGATGGCGCCGTCCTTTAATGGCCGAGTGTGTCCATAGGTCGCAATAGCGGTTGTTAACTCGAGAGCTGACATCAGATATATTTCCTCGGCTAGGGCATGGGATTAACGCTGCATCATCATCACACGTTAGAACGGTTCAGTTTCCCGATCCGTCACGATGCAGCTCGAGTCGCGTTCCATCGGGATCGCTGAAGTAGAGGGATTTATCCCCCACCACATGATATGCGATACCGGCATTGTCGAGTTTGGCTTTGATCCGCTCCCACTGGGCCGATTCCACGGCGAGCGCCAGGTGATGCAAGCCCCCGAGAAGCTCCTGATACGCCCCCAGATCCAAACCGGGAAAGTCAAAAAAGGCAAGCGCGTTGCCATTGCCGATATCGAAGAAAAAGTGATTCGAGCCTCGGTAATCCCGGTTTTCGACGATATTGGTGAGTGGAAACTCCAGTAGATCCTGGTAAAACCGGATGGTCCGTTCGACATCCGAACACAGAATGGCCACATGGTGCACGCCGCGGGCCGTGGTCTGGGGACGGTCATCACGGCTGCGCAGATAGGTGGTGCGGAGCCGGTCTCGTTCGGCGTTGATGGCTTCGAGATCGATCGCGTTCATCGTATACTCCTTTCGCGTCCTTTGCGGATTCCGTTTTCATATTGCGCCTTCAGGCCCGTATTCTAGTGCATCTTGGCCGTTCAAGCGAGCCGATTCGTCAGGCCGTCTGGTGAATCGCCACATCAATATATCGATCCGCATCCTCCGGCAGTAGCAATTTCTCTTCCAGGAGCTGTTGTACCGCCAGGACGACGCAGCGCACGTAGTCCGCGTGCGACCGATACCGCTCCGCTAGCGCGCGGCGCGTATCCCGACGGTCCCAGCAGGCAGAGGCCGTGGGCGCAAAAGGGATATAGCTCCCGACGATGCTGTACATGGCCTGGCTGCCGTAGCCTGCCGCCCGTAAATTCCACCCCGTATAGGTGGCGCGTGGCGCCATAACATCCGGCGTGCGAATGCCCGGAACGTCATTGCCATCGGCATCGACACGCGGCAGCAGCACCGCATATTCTTGCGTCGTATCAACCCGAGGCGGCTCGTGGGTGATATGGCCTGTGGCAAAATCCGGCCTGTAATCCTGGAGAAAGAGGCGGTTGGGCTCCATGGGGCATGCGACCCCGTCAATAGGCGGAAAGGTGCGGTGCACGGTCTGCACCGGCACCAGCGTATCGTCGGCTCGCATTGGCATGCGGCTCGCCGGAGGTGGAGCGCCATCCGTGGCCCAGCCGTCGAGCGCATCGAGCAAGGCTCGCAGGATGGGAGAGGTGTTGAGCGGGTTGGAGAGGCATTGGTAGTTGCCTGTTTCGGGTGGGTTGTTGGGGGCGGCATGATGCTGCGAGCTGGCAAATAAATAGATACGGGTTTGGGGATGGTCCGGCAGATCGAGGCCAAAGGCGTCGGTGTGTACGAGCGACCCCCGCCGTTGCCAATATTCCGAGGCCGTTTGGGTATGCATGATCAGGGGATCGGTTGGCGGCCGCTTCAGAATGGCATCGGTCTGCCCATTCCAGGGATCCGTGCTCCGGGCATAGGCAAACGGAAATTGATCGGAGGCATAGAGATGGTTTTCATGCTGACGCGGATAGCGGTCGGGCTGGGCAAAGCGATAGTTTAACGCCAGACGCCCGGCGCCCGTGACGTGCGGCCAGACGCCATCGAAAACGCGGTGCTCTTGGGCCTCACGGTTCCAGCCGCGATAGACGAATTCCCGCAGAAACCGCCCACTCTGCGAGCGCCCCCAGGCATATGCCTTTTCAATTGAGACCTCGGCCTCACGCAAGGGATTGGGCACACCCGCGGCATCGTGCTCGCCGTAGCGCAAGAAGCCGACCAGATCCCGCACAACTGCAAAGCCTAAACCGAGAACGAGCGGCGCGGTAGCCGTATAGATGAGTTCGTAAATCCACCCCGGCCGAAATCCCTCCGCAAGGTAACAATGCGTGTCCGACGGCACGGCCGCGCCCGGCCCTTCCACCGTGGCAAACTGCCATGCGGATGGCGAAATGGGCTGACGCGTATCCCGTTCGTATTCCCGACATGTCAGCGTCGCGGTTGTCGTGTCCAGCGTCACGGCGGGATAACTGCGGGTATAGGCGTTGCCACTCAAAGGCAGGGAAACGATATCTGGTGTGTCCACGATGAATTCCGCGCGCACACGCCCCTGTATCGGCCCATCCTGCCCCATGGCCACGGGTAAGCGCATGGTCATGCGGCCGTCTCCAGCCAGGATATCGCCTTGCCAGCCGCACCAGAGAATCGCGTAGCCCCGCCGCATTAAAAAACCATTGCCGGCATGTTCGAGGCTGTGGGGCGTATTACTATGAGGCGCATCGTTGAAAAACTGCACCAGGCGTTTGTTGCCGCGATTCACCACATCGTAGAACAAGCGCCGGTTGCCCCGCGCCAAGTCAACTGGCTTCAGGAGCGCAAACGTCGTCTCGTATGTCACTCGGCCAGCCGTATCCCTCGGAGCATGGGGGAGGTCGACGATATCTTGGTACCGTGGCGACGTGGCACCGATGGCAAAGGTCACGCGCCCGGTGAGGTGCTCATATGGGCCGACCTCTGCAAAGCTCGCCCCTTCGGCAAAGGGTTCGCGTGTGTCAATATGTAGATAGAGCTGGGTTGGCATAAAGCATCGACTCCTTCATCCAGGCTTAGAGCTTTACCCATGCTCTTCCCGGAGCTTCTCGTGCAGCCAAGGATTCCATACGTCCCGCTTTTGTCCCTGGATAGTCAGAATGGTTCCAAGAGCCTCATTTATGCGTTTGAGAAGACGATAGGAATAAAAATATAGATCATCATCCCACCCCCAACGCTCTGTGATCACCTCTATCATGACGTTGCACTCTCCTTCTTCGATATGGATGCGCACTTGATTCTCATGCGTAGAGAGTTCTTGTTCGAGCTCAGAGATGACAAGCGGTTGCGAAACAGGAGATTTCAAGACGATGTCCCAACGTCTTCTCCATCTGCCATTGGAGGTCTCCTCCAACTTTGGCCAATTGTGTACAACAATAGCTTTTGGCCCCCAGCTCATGCTCATCTCCGTCCAAAAGGGTCAACGATCCGGCGTGTTGCGATGGTCGTGGGATAAGCCGAGTCATCGTGAGGCAAGCGCCTCGCGCGCTTGCCGGACCATGTCCGCTAAGACTTTCCTGACCTCATTTCCATCGCGGGCCTCGTGGATGAATGGCAATCTGATGCCCTGCAGCTCATCCTGACGTTTCACCTGCAGGTGAAACCCCAGGCGATCCACTGCCGTCATGGTGGCGGTTTCGCCCGGACATGCGCCAAAGTGTTGCGCCAGCAATATCAAGGATTCCGCATGATCGTCGTTCATATGCTGCAGAATACTCGCAGCAATGTCGGCAAGTGGGTCAACTTCTGCTTGGTAATAGTCTGCCACTGCCACCCAGCCCATCCCCCCAAAGCCCCCGACGAAGTAGGTATCCGTAATCTCCATGCGATAAAAAGCAAAGTCGCCAAAATCCACCCAAAAGCTGACGTTGGCATGGCGCTGCAGATAGCGTTTGCGCACCTGTGCGACATCCTCCTCCGGAACGCGAGTGACTGTGCCCATGAGCGTCATCCGCGCCGTCCCCAATGGGTCGTCATCCGTGTCCAGCTGTGTAATCAACAGACTGGCTCTGGGATCCCGCAGCAGGTTCTGCGTATGCATCGCCATGGTGCTGATCAGAAAGGTTGGGCGTCCCTGATCATCCAATCCGTAGGGCATAACCGACCCAAACGGCCAATCCGGATGTTTTTGCGACAGCGTCGATAGGCTCCCGACTTTCGCCAGATACACCAACGTATGGGCCCGCTCAGCCAGCGAAGGCTCCACCATGGCTGTCGGCGTGCTCTCTGTACCCGTATGTCCATGTGACATGACTATTTCTCCTGCTCCGTCCTCTTTTCCTACTCAGTCCTCATTTCACCGCGCGCTTGCGTTCGTCCAGGCTGCCTGCCAGCGCTGGATCGATCCACCAGGTTTGCACGCCGAGACTATATTTGGGCTGGATGGCAGGGGAGCGGAACTTGTCCCAATACGCCACGCGGTAGGCTGAGATATGCCATTGCGGAATAACATAATAATTCCACAGCAGCACGCGGTCCAGCGCCCGGGTGCGGTGGATGAGGCTGTCACGGTCCGGCGCCGAAATCACGAGGTCGATCAACGCATCGACCACAGGATGCTTGATGCCGGCCAAATTTCGGCTGCCCTGTATATCGGCTGTTTTGGAACCCCAGAAATCGCGCTGCTCATTGCCCGGGGATAAGGATTGCCTCCAGGTGGTGATCGTCATATCGAAATCGTAGGTATCCAGCCGGCGCTGATATTGGGCTGTATCGACCGTACGTACCGTGGCCTCGACGCCCAGCCGTTTCAAGTTTTTGGTGAACGGCAGGACGATGCGTTCAAAACTCGGTTGCACCAAGAGGATTTCAAAACGCATGACCGTTCCGGTTGCCACCTGGGTGAGCGTGTTGTTGCGAACATCCCATCCGGCGTTTTTGAGCAATCGCAGAGCCTGGCGCAGATTGCCGCGGATATGGCCGGTTCCCTCTGTCTTGGGCGCCACAAAGGCTTCGGTGAACACGGCCTCCGGTATTTGGACGCGATACGGATGCAAGATGGCCAATTCAGCTTCGCTTGGCAAGCCGCTGGAGGCGAGTTCGGAATTGGAAAAGTAGCTCGTCGTGCGTTTATAGGCGCCATAAAAGAGATTGGTGTTGGTCCATTCAAAATCGAAAACATAACTCAAGGCCAGGCGCACCTGGGGGTCTTGAAAGATCGGACGCCGGGTATTGAAAATAAATGCCTGCATCCCTTGCGGATTCTCGTGTGGAATCTCGCGCTTGACGATCACCCCGGCCTCCACGGCGGGGATATTGTATCCTGTGGCCCATTCCTTCGCGGTGTTTTCGTTAAAAAAATCGATCTCGCCGGCCTTGAACGCCTCGCGGCTCACCGCACGATCTTTGTAGTAGTCGTAGCGTACGACGTCGAAGTTATCCTGCCCAATGTGCACCGGAAGATGGTTGCCCCAGTAGTTCGGGTCGCGTTCATACGTAATCGAGCGTCCGGGCTCCACGCTTTTAATCTTGTACGGGCCACTGCCGAGCGGCGGTTCCAGCGTCGTCGCGGCAAAGTCCCGTCCCTCCCAATAATGTTTGGGCAACACCGGTATTTCGCCTGTAATGAGGGGCAGTTCACGATTGGGTGGGCCGCTGAACGAAAACTTGACGGTGCGGTCACCCACCTTTTCCGCCTTGGCGACATTAGCGTAGTAGGAACGAAAGAACGGATGGCCCTGCGTCTTCAGGGTGTCGAACGACCAGATGACATCCTCGACAGTCACGGGTTTACCATCATGCCAACGGGCTTCGGGACGCAGCGTGAAAGCGACCCAGGAGCGATCTTCCGGCCATTCGATCGTTTCTGCCAGCAGGCCGTAACGCGCAAATGCTTCGTCCAAAGACCCCGTTGTAAGCGTCTCGAACAGCTGCCCGATACCGGCAGCGGAGCGCCCCTTCAAAATGAACGGGTTTAAATTGTCGAAGCTGCCAAAAGCGCCATAGACGATTTTGCCACCTTTGGGCGCCTTGGGATTGACATAGTCAAAATGGGGGAAGTCCGGGCCATACTTGGGTTGCCCATGCATGGCCATGGCGTGGGTGCGGTGCACCGGGTTGTCCGCTGCCACCGCGATGGCCCATGGCAAGACCGCCACACTCAGGGTCGCGAGGCGTATCCACCATCTGTTCATACATGCCCTCCTGAAAAAAGGACTGAGGACTGAGGACTGAGTCAAAGACGTTTTTCCTCAGTTCCGGGCGCCGTCGGTGCGGCATGACGACTCCTTGGCAGACGTCCGATTTAGCTCTTGCGCGGTACCTGATCATCCGTCACCGCAACATCAGACTCGGTTTCTAGGGCAAACGAAGCCGCCATCAGCGTTTTGGTATACGCCTCCTGCGGATGCTCGAAGATGGCCTCGGTAGGGCCTTGTTCCACCACCTGACCCTGGTGCATCACCACGATATAATTGGCCATGGTGCGCACGACCTTTAAATCGTGGCTGATAAAGAGATACGCCAGTTGGTAATCGCGCTGGAGTTGGCGGAGCAAGTCCAGAATCTGGGCTTGTACACTGACGTCCAGAGACGAGGTCGGCTCATCCAGTACGATGAAGTCCGGCTTGAGCACCAAGGCCCGGGCGATGGCGACGCGCTGCCGCTGGCCGCCAGAAAATTCATGCGGGTAGCGGTGACGGCTATCGGGGTCGAGCCCGACCTCCTGCAGCACCTCGATGATCCGCGTCTCGCGTTCTGCTGGCGTGCTCACGAGTTGATGGACTTTGAGGCCCTCTTCGATGATCTGACCAATTGACATACGTGGGCTCAGGCTGCCGAACGGATCTTGAAAAATCATCTGCATTTGCCGGCGCAGCGGCCGCACCGCACGGGATTTGAGGCCTTGAATCCAGGTATCTTTAAAGACAATCGCTCCCTGCGAGGCGATGAGACGTAAGAGCGCCAGCCCGAGTGTGGTCTTGCCGGAGCCGGATTCTCCCACCACGCCAATCGTTTGGCCGGCATGCACCGTCAGAGTCAGGCCATCTACCGCTTTGACGTAATCCAGGGTACGGCGGAGAATACCGGCTTTGATGGGATACCAGACTTTGAGGTCCTCGGTCCGGATCAGCGGATGCACACCCGGCACAGGCGGGGCCGTGCCACGCGGTTCCGCATCGATGAGACGGCGCGTGTACGGGTGGGATGGGATCTCGAAGATGCGCTGCATGGGGCCGGTCTCAACGATCTCACCGTGTTGCATGACACCGATCCGATCAGCCATCTTACGGACCACCGTCAGATCATGCGTAATGAAGAGTAGCGCCATGTTGAACTGGCGCTGCAGCGCTTTCACGAGCTGCAGAATTTGCGCTTGAATAGTCACATCGAGTGCTGTTGTCGGTTCGTCAGCGATGAGCATATCCGGCTCATTGGCCAGGGCCATCGCAATCATGACGCGCTGGCGCTGGCCCCCGGAGAGTTCATGCGGCAACGCCGTCAGCCGTTTTTCCGCTTCCGCCAGTCCGACCAGATGCAGGAGTTCGAGCGTCCGCTCACGGGCCTGGTCTTTCACCATGCCTTTATGCAGACGCAACGTCTCACCGAGTTGCTTGGCAATCGTATGCAACGGATTAAGAGACGTCATCGGCTCCTGAAACACCATGGCGACCCGATTGCCGCGCACCGCACGCATGGCCGGCCGTGACGCGCCAACGAGTTCCTGCCCGTCGAGCCGAATGCTGCCGGTCGGATGCGATGCGGTCGGATACGGCAGAAGTTGCAAAATACTGAGCGCCGTGACCGACTTGCCCGAGCCCGATTCGCCCACGAGCGCCAGCGTCTCGCCCCGCTCCAGCGTAAAGGAAACGTGCTTGACCGCGTGCACCGTCCCGAATTCGGTGGCAAAGTCTACCGACAAATCCTGCACATCCAACAATGGCGTCATAGCTCTATTTCCAACACTACCATTCTTCTACTCTTTTTCTTCCATTCCGCATTCCGCATTCCGCATTCCACATTTTATGAGGCTCAACGAGCCACAAATGTCTTGCGGGGATCAAAGGCATCGCGCACGGCTTCCCCGGTAAAGATGAGTAAAATCAGCATGGCCGCAAGGGTGCAAAAACTGGTGAGTCCAAGCCAGGGCGCATGGAGATTATTCCGGCCCTGCGTCACCATTTCGCCTAGCGAAGGCGAACCGGGTGGCAAGCCAAAACCGAGGAAGTCGAGCGCCGTGAGGGACGTGATGGCGCCGCTCAAGCTAAACGGCAAAAAGGTAATCGTGGCCACCATGGCGTTGGGCAGCACATGGCGAAACATAATCACCAGGTTCGACACGCCGAGCCCACGGGCCGCCCGGACAAAATCGAAGTTGCGCGCCCGCAGAAATTCCGCCCGCACCACGCCCACGTAGCCCATCCAACTGAACAACAGCAAAATACCCAACAACCACCAGAAGTTCGGCTGTACGACGCTGGCCAGAATGATGAGCAGATAGAGGGTGGGCATGGACGACCAAATTTCCAAAAAGCGCTGGCTGATCAGATCGATCCAGCCCCCGAAAAACCCCTGCACGGCGCCGGCCGAGACCCCGATGATCATCGAGACAAACGCCAAAATGAGCCCAAATAAGACCGAAATGCGAAACCCATAGATGAGGCGGGCGATCACATCACGGCTATGATCGTCCGTACCCAGCCAGTTGTCTTGCGACGGTGGCGCCGGCACCCGGCGGTCGTACACCACCGTATCATACGAGTACGGGATAGGCGGCCACACCATCCAGCCCTTTTCTTGAATCAGCTCGGCCACGTACGGGTCACGATAGTCGGCTTCGGTGGGTAATTCCCCGCCAAAGCGGGCATCGGGGTAGGAGACGAACACCGGAAACAGGAACGCGCCGTCAAACGAGATCACGAGCGGCTTATCATTCGCGATAAACTCCGCAAAGAGACTGATAAAAAATAGGATGCCAAAAATCCACAAGGAGAAAAAGCCCCGCCGGTTCGCTTTGAAATTGGCCCATCGACGGCGATTCAAAGGGGACATGACTCAGACCTCCCGCGAGGCAAAATCGATGCGCGGATCGATCAGCGCATAGGTCAGATCGCTGACAATTCCCATCACTAGACCGAGCAGCGAAAAGAAATAGAGCGAGGCAAACATGACGGGATAGTCGCGATTAATCGCGGCTTCGTATCCTAGCAGGCCCAATCCGTCCAGGGAAAAAATCACTTCAATCAGCAAGGAGCCCGAGAAGAAGATACTGATAAAGGCGCTCGGAAACCCGGCGATGACGATGAGCATGGCATTGCGAAACACGTGGCCATAGAGCACGCGCCGTTCACTCAGCCCCTTGGCGCGTGCGGTCATGACATACTGCATTTCGATCTGGTCCAAAAACGAATTTTTTGTCAGTAACGTCAGCGTGGCAAAGCCGCCGATGACCATGGCCACAATCGGCAGCGCCATGTGCCAGAGGTAGTCCGCGATTTGGCCCATGAGGCTGAGTTCGCTCCAGTTTTCCGAAACCAGGCCGCGTAGCGGAAACCAGGCAACATAGCGGCCTCCGGCAAACAGGATAATGAGCAAGAGGGCAAACAGGAAATTGGGGATGGCGTACCCTAGGGTGATCAGGCTACTCGTGGCCACATCGAAGCGCGTGCCATCGCGTCCGGCTTTGGCGATGCCGAGCGGGATGGAGATGGTGTAGACGAGGATCGTGGTCCAGAGTCCCAGAGAGATCGACACCGGCATTTTGTCGAGGACGATGTCAATCACCCGACGATCTTGAAAGAAGCTTTCCCCAAAGTCAAACGTCAGGTAGTCACGCATCATCTGCAGAAACCGTACATGCAGCGGCTTATCCAGCCCGTACATGGCTTCGATCTCTTTGATCAGCGCCGGGTCCAGCCCGCGTGCGCCCCGGTATTTGCTGCTCGGGTCAGAGGCCGTATCGAATCCGGGTTTGTTTTGTTGCTGTGTCAAGGTGTCGCCTGTTCCCAGGCTCGAAATGCGCGCGGTGGCTTCGACGGCGGTGCCCGAGAGCTGGGCGATAAGCTGTTCTACCGGACCGCCGGGCACCACTTGAATCACAAAAAAATTGATGACCATGATCCCCAACAACGTCGGGATCACCAGGATTAAACGGCGGATGAGATACGCTACCATCGTTCGTATGGCCTGCTGTTCAGGGGGACGTTCATCAGGCGTTCATATATTGACCATACCACTCTGTTTGACGCCGTGCCACCTTGGCTTTGGTTTTTTGACCGCGCGGCGATGGGCAGGCGCCGGTCTTGGCGCATCGGTGTCATTCGTGAGACTTTTTTCGTGCCTTTTCTTTAAATGATCTTCTTATATATCCGATACTCAGATGGTGGCATAGATTTTTCGCTAGCACGGCTTCAAATTTGATTTGATGGATGTATCTTCCACGCCCCCTTGGGCAAAAGGGGGAATATGAACAGGGTACCGGCTCTATGCTCTTTAATTCTCCAGAATTCGCATGGTTTCTCGTGATCGTTCTTTCGACCTATTATCTCGTTAGTCATAAACTGCAGAATCGGCTGCTCCTCGTTGCAAGTTATGTCTTCTATGGGTATTGGGATTGGCGTTTCCTGACCTTGATATTCCTTTCATCTGTCATTGATTACACGGTTGCGCGGCATATCTATCGATCCGAATCTCAGTCCGTGCGAAAATGGATGCTAGCTGCGTCGATAACGTCCAATCTTGGCATATTATGCTTCTTCAAATATTTCAACTTTTTTGCAGATAGCTTTACCACGTTCGTTTCCGTATTCGGACTTGAAGCGAACTGGACCACGTTGAATATTGTCCTTCCCGTTGGGATCTCGTTCTATACCTTCCAAACCATGAGCTACACCATCGATGTCTATCGCAAAGAGTTGAACGCGGTCGACGATTTCTTCGATTTTGCACTCTATGTGGCCTTTTTCCCACAGCTCGTGGCGGGTCCCATCGAACGGGCAAAGCGGTTTTTACCTCAGATTCTGTCGGTGCGGACACCGTCGCTTGACGCCTTTACCCGGGGGGCTTTTCTCATCTTGTTCGGGCTCGTGAAAAAGGTGGCGATCGCCGATGCCCTGGCCAGTTCGATCGACCCGGTTTTTGCGCATCCGGAGCACTATACCGGCCTGGATATTCTCCTTGCGACGTATGGTTTTGCCTTGCAAATTTATTGTGATTTTTCCGGCTACTCAGACATTGCCAGGGGCGTTGCCAAACTCATGGGGTTTGATCTCATGAAGAATTTCGATCTTCCCTACGTGTCGCAAAACCCGCAGGAGTTCTGGCGGCGCTGGCATATCAGTTTGTCGAGTTGGTTGCGGGATTATCTGTATATCCCTTTGGGCGGAAACCGCAAAGGTGCCTGGCGCACAAATATGAATTTGATGATCACGATGATCCTCGGCGGGCTCTGGCACGGTGCGGCGTGGAATTTCATCCTCTGGGGGGCCTACCAGGGGAGCATCCTGGTCGGACATCGCCTGATGTTCGGACGGCAAAAGACAGGGGAGAGTCGAGGCGTGCAAAAAGCGATCTGGGTGATCTTGTTTTTTCACGTCACATGCTTTGGCTGGTTACTCTTCCGAGCGGAATCGATCGAGGCGATCATCACCATGTGCACAATCTTGCTCACCGGTCCCTATCACGTTGAGATGCTTATAAAAATTTTCAAAATTTCGGCATTGCTGGGTATACCGCTGCTTCTCCTTTTGGACGTCGTGCAGTACATGCGTAACGCCTCAGACTGGTATCGCACGTTACCAACCTTCGTACGGGGAGGCGTATACGCGATCATGTTGGTTATTTTCTTAATGGGATTGAGAAATCTTCCTGCTGAATTTATCTATTTTCAGTTTTAGGTGATCATATGAAGAATAGGGTTGTTCCCCAATAGTTAATGAGGTAGGCTATCCTCCCCCAAACGATGGAGGGAGCCCAGCCAGGTC
>CBCXVS010000034.1:0-35781 GCA_965178525.1 uncultured bacterium
AATGGACTTTTGAATTGGGCCAACCTGTTGATCTACTTAACCCTCCGCCTATTCTGCCAGGGGAACTTCGGTCTAGATATTCAGGCCTCCGGTCGCACCCTAATATTGCGCTTTCCCAACCCGAAATGGGGTACGTCGTGGTGGTATGATGGACCGGGAGTTCGGCCGTATCGATGACGAATGGTTCAGCCGACAGCGTCGATGAAACAGGAGCGGGGTCGCTCAGAGGCAGGCTGAAGGCCGGGAAACAAGCGGATTTCAGCGCTTTTGGGCAAGTGGATTAATTGGACTAAACGCCAATTTTTTAACCCAACCAGGTCATTTTGGTTCAAAGTTTCTGAGAAGGCTATGTGCTTAAGGAGCTATCAAGGTGATCCACAAGGCTCTGAAGTCATAGATTGGAAATAAAAGCTCCAGTAATAAGATCCATATTCCTTTGACCGAATCCCATTTAGAGTGGAGCTATAATAGCGCGAACATCCATGCCATCCGCGTATAGTAACCTCACCGCCATCGACACTAATAGCGCCGGTATGCGCTGCTGCTTTACAGATTGAAGAGTTATAAGTATACGTGAAAGTCCCATAGAGTTTCCCCTTTATCTCCTGTGGGTCGCAGAAATACGTTATAGACTTTGTTACTTTACCATAATGTTTAAAGCTTGCTGAACAGTTCGATATTACTTTATATTTTTCTTTTTGTGTTAAAACATTAGGATTAGAATTACTAGTTCTTGAATTAATGGATTCAATTTTATCTTCTAATATGTTTATTCTTTCTTCTAATTTTATAATTTTATCTTCTAAAATTTTAACTCGGCTAGGTATTCTTTGTCCATAAGCTATATTTACCCACAATAAGAGTACAGACGGAAAATATATATAACAGATTAATTGTATCATTGTATAATATAATCCTCATACCACATCAGTTATCAAAATTGTGTGATCAATAACATGGGTCGAGATGCTTCCATTCTAATTTCGTTCCTTTTGGAAGAGATATTACCATGCAAGCAATACCCATATTTGCAATAGTAAGGCCGTCTCGGATTAGAAGAGGATTACCTCGTTCTTCAACTCCGAGTTCAGTAAGCCTTTCATTAGCTTTCATATCACGGAGCAAGTATAGTCCAGACTCAGTCGGCAATAGAGGATTGAGGTAAAACATAGAAAAATAAGGACGAAGAACTAAGAAGCCAAAAATCAAAGCCAGGGAACAAAAACTGACGATAATAGTAGTAACAATTGGTCTTGGGATCAATTGACGCAGATACATAAGCAATATTGTTACCATAAGTACAAGAAATACAAAAATTGCCGCTTTACTTTTTGATGCACTATTAATGATGGGCTCTATCGTATTGAGAATCTCTGTGACAATGGACATCGATTTTCTATCTCATGTCTGAATAGTAGTAGAAAGATGCAAGATGCGGTTAATAGGAAATATCTGTATGGTCCGGTCTCATAAACAGTCAGGTCCAGTATCCTCTGAAACACTTCGGCCACCCCTTGAATTTGACACGAAACTGCTCTAATCTGTCTCATGATGAATCCAACCATACAACTTTACGACACACAAGGCAACCGTCTCTATCTGACATCCCAAGAGCGAGACGATTCCTCTATAGGGTCAGCATACAGGAGCGACTCATTCGCACCTTTTACAGCGTCTTGTACTATACGGGATGCCGCATTTCCGAAGCGTTGCAGGTGAGTCCCAGGCAGGTTGATTTTTCAGACTAGGTTATCATCTTTGAAAGTCTCAAACGGTGCCGTAAGGGCCTCTACAGAGCGGTGCCCGTGCCTGCCTCAATGTAGTTGTATGAGATGATGGAGTTTGAGTGGGACGAGAACAAGCGCCGTACTAATATCCACGATCATGGCGTTGACTTCGTGGACGTGGCGCAGATTTTCGACGGAAGGCCCGTCTTTACATACTATTCACCAAGGAACGATGAAGACCGATGGGCAACCGTCGGTATGATCGACGACCAATTCTATCTGGTGGTGTGGACCCCACGTAACAGAAGGACGCGGATCATTTCCGCGTATAGAGCTGATGACTGGGAAATCCGAGAATACCGTACATTACACGGCGGCACAGCTTGAAGCCAGGCGCCGCCGCGGGGAAGGGCAAACGGACTGGACCATGAGTGATGAGGAAGCCAGGCACCGCCGTCATGCTGACCCTGAAGCACCGCAACCCTATCCGGGCTGGGAGCAGACGGTCACCGTCGAGCTGCCTGAACCCAAAGAGCAGATCACCTTACGGCTTGACAGGGATATGCTCAGGTGGTTTCGTGCGAAGGGCACAGGCTATCAAACGCTCATGAATGCCGTCCTCAGAAGCTATTACGATCACGAACGCCGTTCTGAGAGCCATGAAGCACGATGAGCCCGTTTCCACTGGTAAATTTTCTCTCATACGAACCATAATCCTGTTATGACCAGGGTGTATCACTGGTGTGCTCGACGTGCAAACGCAGGACACAAATCCACTATCCACACCCTAATTCCCATACACCAACCGGGGTAACCAGAGAATAATCTCGGGAAAGAGCACCACGAGGGCCAGCCCCAGCGCCTGCAGGAGCAAAAACGGTAGGGCGGAGCGGAAAATGATCCCCATCGTGATGTCCTCCGGCGCCACGCTTTTCAGGTAAAACAGGGCGTAGCCGAACGGCGGGCTGAGGAAGGACATCTGCATGTTGACCATGTAGACCACACCGAACCACAGGGGAATCTCGCTTGGCTTGACGCCTGGCAGGCCCAGTAAGCCATCAAACGGGAGCGAGGTCATCAGAGGCACGAAAATCGGCACGGCCAGCAGCAAAATGCCCACCCAGTCCAAGAACATGCCGAGCACGATCAAAATGACCATCATGAGCAGCAAAATGCCGTAGGGTCCCAGTCCGGTGGCTACCAGGGAGTCGGTGACGAATTGTTGCCCGCCATTGACGACGTAAAACCCGACGAAGATGCTGGCGCCGAACATGATCCAGAGCACCATGGTCGACGCCTTCAAGGTCGTCAGGGCGGCGAGTTTGATATTGGTCAACGACAGCCGGCGCGCCAGGGCCGCGACCACCAGGGCGCCAAACGTGCCGATACCGGCGGCTTCCACCGGGGTGGCAATGCCGGTAAAAATCACGCCCAACACCAGGACGACCAGGATGATCGGCGCGATAATGCTGCGCAGCAGGCGGATTTTTCCCCGGACATTCACCCGCTCCTCGCGGGGCAGGGCCGGCCCGAAAGTCGGATTCAGATAGCTGCGGGCCGTGACGTACAGGATGTACAGGCCGGAGAGCAACAGACCGGGCAGAAAGGCGCCGACGAACAGCTCCCCCACTGATTGCTGGGCCACGACCGCAAAAATGATGGCCAGGATGGACGGCGGGATCAGGATGCCCAATGTGCCGCCGGCCAGGATGGCGCCACAGGCCATCTCGGGATTGTAGTGGCGCCGCAGCATGGCCGGCAGGGCAATGATGCCCATGGTCACTTCCGTGGCGCCGATGACGCCCACCATGGCGGCGAGAATGGTCGAGGCGATAATGGTGGCCGTGGCCAGGCCGCCCCGTAAGCCGCCCAGGACGCGGTAGATGACATCGAACAGCTCTTCGATGAGCCCGGCCCGTTTGAGGACAGACGCCATGAAAATAAATAGCGGAATGGCCGAGAGTTGATAGTCCGTCATGAACGGAAAGATGCGCGAGGGCAGGATGTTGAGCATCGCGGCATCGCCAAAAAGAAACAGAAACACCACGCCCAGGCCGCCGGTGACAAAGGCCAATGGCAACCCGGCCATAAGCAGCAGGACGAGGGAGCTAAACATCAGCAGCGTGAGCCATCCGATTCCGATTTCCCAACCCATAATTTACGCTTGTCTTCCCGTTAAGATGGCCATGTCTTGACACAATTTGGCGAACCCTTGCAGGATCAGCAGAAACGCACCCAGGGCGATGGTGATTTTCACTGGCCAGTACTGAATGGCCCATTCCGTGAAGGACACCTCCCAGACGAAGATGGCGTCCGCCATGAAAATCCAACCCGTCCAGAACAAGGCCAGCGCAAAGATGAAAAAGAACACCGAGGTGAGCACGTCGACCAGGGCCTTGACGCGCTCCGGGAGATAGAGATAGAGCACGTCGACACGGACATGGCCATCCTCACGGTAGGTATAGGCGCCCGCGAGCATGTATTGCATGCCGAACATCAAAAACATACTCTCGTGGGCCCAGTTGGTGGGGGAATTGAAGACGTATCGGGCGAGCACTTCGTAGTAATAGACGAACACCGCGATGACCGCCCAGTAGCCCACAAACTCTCCGGTAAAGCCGTTGATCGCGTCGATCGCATCGCCAAACCGCGAGCGGGTGCGTTGGGCCTCACGCGTACCGGCCATCGCGGTTTCGTCCATCGCCGTTGCCGTGGCGCGAGCGGCTTCCCCGGCTTCCAACGTGGCACGCTGACGAACCAGCCGGGGCAGCCATACCGCATCAAGCAATAGCAATACGGCCATCAGCGCGGCCAGCGCGCCGGTCATGCGATACCACTTGGCATAGCCGGCGCTTTCCGCCGTCACGGCCTGCTTCGCGGACGCCAAGGCTTGTCTGGCCTCGGCCAGCTTTTGCTCTGCGCCCTCGGTTTCCCGCGTCACCGCATCTTGCGCCCGTTCCAAGTCGAACGCCGAAATGCTCAGTTGATTTTTGGCGCTGGACACCTAGTTGGTGGCGTGCTTGACCTGCACATTGCCCAGCAGAATCAAGATGAACAAGGGGATATACACCATGCCCCAGACGTTTTTGACATAGAAGCGGTGGATGCCGACAAAACCCGCACACAGCCAAAGCATATAGGCAATCGGATAGGATAAGCCGCGATGCGCCTCCCGGCCGGCCTGACGGCGCACGAGGAACATGGCCAGGAGGGGCAGCAAGACCAAGCCTGACCAGTAGAGCCAATGGGGTAAGACGAAGGTAATACTCGGCATATTGAGATCTCAATCATGGATAGGACGGAGTGCGTGTCCATCACGACCCCTTCAGCTTCTGATCCTTAATCATCTCCGGGGTCACATAGCCCAGGCTGCCGGACATCATATAATCGAGCTGGATTTTGAACACCCGCGCCGCGTCTTTGTTCTTGTTGGCCCATTTGTACCACAGAGGTACGGCCAGTTTCGTGAATGCCGCCACGTCGCGCTCGCTCAGCCGGGTGACGATCGTGCCCGCCGCCTCGAACTTTTTCCAGGCCTCCTGGTCAGCTTGCTGAATCTTGGCGTGATGCAAATCCGAATAGACGTGAATTTCCATTTCCACAAATCGTTTCATCTCCGGCGACAGCGCATTCCACGCCTTCATACCCACTGTCAGGTCCATCAAATCCACCGGCTGGTAGATGGACATGAAGCCCGCAGGGCCCATGGAGATGTACTTGGTCACCTGATGAAAGCCCAAGGCATAGTTAATCGCCGGGCCGACGTAATCGGCCACATCGATGGTGCCTTTTTCCAGCGCCGGAAAAATTTCACTACCGGGAAGCAGCGTGGTTTTGGCGCCCGCCGCGGTGAACAGCTCCGAGACCATTCCCCCGGGCACACGCATTTTCCGGCCCCGGAAATCCTCAATCGAGCGGATCGGCACCTTTGAATGGATGATGTTCGGACCGTGATGGATCGGACCCACATAGCGCATGTTGAATTTGGCAAACAAGTCGCGGGCGATTTCCAAACCGTTCAAGGCATAGTAAAAGACGTCCCATTCATGCGGATTGCGCAGGCCCAGGGGATAGGAACTCAAGAACACCGAGGCCGGCATGCGGCCCGCCCAGTACAGGGTAAAGGGGTTCATGGCCTCGATCACCCCGTTTTTCACGGCATCGAACAACTGAAAGTCGCCGACGACATCCTTGGCGCCAAAGGGTTTGAAGGCCAACTCCCCGCCGGTTTTCTCGACGATGCTGTGGCACCAATCTTTAAAAATCTGCAGGCCGATACCGCCGGGCCAGGACGTCTGGATACGCCAGGTCGCCGTGTCGGCCTTGGCCGTGCGAATGTTAAAACCGAGATTCCCGGCTGTCGCGGCCGCCGCCGCGCCCACACTCGTGGCCATCGTACGTTGCAGGAATGTCCGGCGCCCGGCTGGCCTGTCCTGTGGGGTCTCATCGATGTTTGGGTCTGCTCTTGTCTCATGCTCCATCGTGTCTCACCTTCCCTTGGCGCTCTGCGCGGATCCAGGGCGTAAGTTTTGCAATGGCCAGCGCGGTCAGCGCCCGAACAGAATTACCTTCATATTTTTCCTCTGGAAAAACGATGTCGCTAATTTTGTCCAGGAACTTATAACGCTTATGCGAGAACTTGCTCCGCCGTCTGCTCGAGTTCCGTCAAGGCCGCATCGCTCAACGTCGTCGAGAGCCTGACGATCACCCGGTCGGCGCCGGCCGCCTCGAATCGCTTGATGGCCTCGGCGTCGCTACCTTCTCCAAAAACGGTGATGTCGATGGCCTTCGGGTCACGTCCGGCCGCGGTGGCGAGTTCATCCAAGGTGTCCCGGCCCTGCTTAATATCCTCAGGCGTCGCCCGGACCGGCATCCAGCCATCGCCCCAGGCGATCACGCGCTTGAAGACATTGCGGGCTGAGCCCCCCAGGAGGACGGGCGGATGGGGCTTTTGCGCCGGCTTGGGGAACGACCGCACCGGTGGAAAGTCGTAAAACGTCCCGTAATATTCCGCTTCGTCATGGCTCCAGAGTTCTTTCATGGCCAGGATCGCCTCCCGCGTCTGTCCCCAGCGGTGGTCGAAATTGCCACCCATGATCTCGGTTTCTTCCCGCAGCCAGCCGGCCCCAATGCCGAAGATAAACCTGCCGTTGGAATAATAGTCCAGGGCGGCAATCGCTTTGGCCAGCACTAGCGGATTGCGCTCCGGAACTAAGCAGATCCCCGTTCCAAGCTTGATCGTCGTGGTGACGGCAGAGGCCCGGGCCAAACCGAGGAAGGGATCGGCCATGTCACTCATGAATACCGGGATGGAGCCATCCGCACTCCCCTGGTAGCGGCTGCTCGCGTGCACGGGCATGACCGGATGTTCCGGCAGCCACAGGGACTCAAATCCCAGCGACTCGGCCTTTTGGGCGATGACCGCGACATCGATCGACCGGCTTGAGATCGTCATATTCACGCCAATTTTCATGCTCCTCTCCTTCTGCAACCGGATCCATGCCAATGGGTTTTGCCGTGCCAAACGCCTGTTTGATCGAGACCACAGTATAGGCATTTGTTCCGTGGTTGCAAGAGTTCGCCACATGGTACCTTGCCGATGCCACACCCGCTCCGTATAATCGTGCTGTCCACATCCGCCAGCTGCATCGCACGGTTTGGGCCCCTAGGCTCGGTCTGGAGATATGTACTATGGCATTGACTCAAGAACTACGTCAAACATACCACACCCTCTGGGAACGGATGGTGACCCATCCCTTTGTACAAGAGATGGGTGACGGCACCCTGCCGACGGAGACCTTTCGCCGGTATTTTTTGCAAGACTATGTCTTTGTCAACGACCTAGTTGCCATGGTGGCGATGGGCATGGCCAAAGCCCCGGATTTTGCCGCCGCCGATCAGCTGAACCGTTTCCTGACCGGCATTCTCAACCCGGAAAACGACCTATTTGTGCGGACGTTCAGAGAGCTTGGGGCGTCGGAGGCGGAGTACACGTCGGCGAGTGCATCCCCGACCACGCAGGCCTTCGGCGACTTTCTGGTGCGGACCGGGCTGGAGGGCCGTTTCGAAGATATCCTCACCATTCTCTACGTGACCGAAGGCACGTATCTCGATTGGGGCACGCGCTTGTTGCAAGCGGGCAAGCAGCCGGATCATCCCGTTTACCGCGAGTGGATCACCCTGCATGGGCCGGACGTGTTGGGCGAGCTGGTGACGTGGACCGGCCAGCAGCTTGACCGGGCTGACTTGGGAACGCGCCGTCCGCGTCTGGAGCACATTTTTCTGACGGCGCTGCGCTACGAGTATCGCTTTTGGGAAGCGGCGTATCACGGCGACACCTGGCCGGATCAATGAGGTCGGAACAGGGCTGATGACGCGGCTGCGCTTCTCCGCAGTGACGTGGATGACTCTCGCGGGGACTTTTTAGGGTATGCTATGAGCGAGCCCACTGTCTTTGCTGGCAACCGCCCAGGAGACGATTATACAGACGGGCTATCATGGTGGGGCGCAAGAGATGAGCGAGCGGAGTTATCGCGTCTTCATTTCGCACGGCAACCGGACAGCTCGATCGCAAAGCAGCTGGCGAAGGAGATCCGGAAACGGGGGGCATCTACGTTTTTGGACGAAACGGATGTCTCAGCCGGTAGTGACTTCAAGCGTCTCATCAAACGAGAGATCGGGATCTGCAACGAATTGATTGCACTCTTCACGCCTTGGTCTGCTCACAGATTCTGGGTCTGGAGTGAGGTCGGTGCAGCGTGGGGACAGGATAAGCGCGTCATTGCGGTCCTCTATGGCCTGACGGTACAGGACCTGGAGCAGCTTGGCGAAAGTACTGCTGTACTTGAGGACGTGAACATACTCAACCTCGATGACGTAGACCGTTACCTTGACGAGCTTCATGGTCGTGTCAGGGAGTAGTGAGATGTCGAGTATATTTATGAGCTACAGCCGCAAAGATGGCTCTTATGCCAACCAACTTCAGTCGGTGTTAGACAAGCTTGACGTGCACGGGTTTCTCGACGAAACCGATATCGCCACCGGTGGCAAATGGAACAAGCACCTTCGCGATACGATCCGGAAAACCGATGCTGTCGTCATCATCCTTTCCGAAAACAGTATCTACAGCAATTGGGTGATGGCAGAAGCCGGCATCGCGTGGGGACTAGACAAGCGGATCATTCCGGTCATCCCGCCAGGATCGAAGCTGGAGGCGCATGAGATTCCACCGGTTCTTCAGGGAACCCAAGTCCTGGATGCGCGTCACCTCTCGCCCACAGAGACGGCGATTCAGATTGTTGACGCCGTCACGCATAGCGACATGTAAATAACAGCGCTGACAGAAGGGGCTGATCGTCCGTGTCTCAGTCGCTGCCTTGCCGGTTCCAGCGCCCGGGCAGGAGAAAATACACCATCGGCACAATAGCAATCACGAAGCACATACAGGCAAAGAGAAAGCTGTCTTGAAAGCCAACCGCAATGGCCTCGATATCCATCTGGCGGCGAATCGCGCCCAGCGCCGCCTGGTCTGCCGACGGCCCCATGATGCCCCCCTGGTGCAAAAACCGTTTGAGTTCATATAGCGTGTCCGCGTGCGCTAAAGCGGCACTGTCGTAGGTATGATAGGCCGCGAGTTGGTACGCCGCGCGTCGCTGCTCGAAGAGCACACTGGTGACGGTGACGCTGACGAGGCCGCCAATGCTGCGGACGACCCCCAATAATCCCTGCCCCATGCGCACCTGGTCGGCATCGAGCATCTGCACGGTGAGGATCGTGATGGGGGTATGCGTCCCCATGATGCAGACGCGATAGAGGATCACGAACCCCACGACAACGGTGACGGCCGTCAAGGCGTTGACGGAGGAAAAGAAATAGAAGATCACGGACTCGGCCAGCAACATCGTGATGATGACCATCGGGGGCGGCAGCATATCGCTCAGACGTCCGATCATGACGCCGCTCACGCCCGACACGATCAGCGCCGGCACGATGACCAAGCCGGCTTGCAGGGGAGACAAGCCGAGGACCTGCTGCAGGAAGATGGGCACCATGAAGAGGGCGCTAAACAGGCCCATATTGTTGAAAAACGAACTGGCGCAAATCAGACAGAACGTCGGGATGCGAAACAAACGTAAATTCACCACGGGAAACGGCGTGAAGAGTTCCCGCAGGAGGAAGAGCCCCCCGCCGACCAGAGCCCCCAGCCCCAGCCAGATGAGCGTCGAGGTCTCGGTATCGCTGTTGCGGCTCCAGCTGATACCCAACAGGAGCGGCACCAAAAAGCTACCCAAGGCCAGCAGCCCAAGGTAATCCACCGGCTCGCCCTGGGACTCCCGCCGCTGCGGCAGCACGAGTATCCCCAGCACCGTGGCTAACGTGCCGGGGATGAGGCCCAGAAAAAAGATCATGCGCCAGGAGATTTGCTCGACCAGATACCCCCCCAAGGCGTAAAAGACCACTTGTCCCGCCGACCAGCCAATGGCCCGCAGGCCCAGCGCCAGGCCGCGCTGATTCTGCGGAAAAACGCCCACCAGGATCACCGCTGTCAGCCCTTCCATCGTCCCCATGATAAGGCCCTGCAGCAGGCGCAGGCCGATGAGCATGGGCAGATTGGTGGCGAGGCCGCACAAGATCGACGTCGCCACATACCCGATCATGATGGCGGCAAACATATTGCGATTGCCCAGGGCGCCGCCCAGCCAGCCGAGCAGGGGCATGACCAGGATACGCGTCAGGAAAAAGCCGCTGACGACCCATTGGGTCGTGGCCAGGTCGCTCCCGAAGGCGGCCATGAGGCGGGGGATGACGATGTTGATGCTGGTGCCACCGAAGGTCTGCGTGCCACCAGCCAGAAGCACGATACCGGCGACGAGCCATTTATAATGCGGCGCTTGTGTGTCGAGCCGCAACATCGTCGTCGGTTGCGGCCGCGTCGTGGCTACGGCCATGCCTGCCTTTCCTCATACGTACTGTCGGTGCTCGCAGCGGTCGCGGCGCGGTTGGGATATCCTGAGCCGTCCTGGTTCCATGGGAGGAAAGAAGAGCTGCTACGGCTGAGAAACGCGCTCATTATAGTCGCGGCTGACGCTGAGGTCAATGTGCGTTCGAGTTCAGACAGGGATCCGCGAAGGACGCGAAGGGACGAAGGGGATAGGCGTTCCCACCATGCCAAGCGCAGCCGAGCCCCTGGCACATGACGTAGGGGCTCGGCTGTGCGGCGGCGTCCGGGCACATGGGCTACGCCATCCAGGCGACCCGCAGCCCAGCGCCCTGGGTATGCGGCGAGCCGGAGATCGCTGGCTGGTAATCGCGCAGGTTCATCACCCCGGCTTCCAGTAGCGTCAGGTAGTTGGTAAACAGCACCGGCAGGTCCTTATTGATGATGCTGTCAATCTCCCCGTAGAGTTCCAAGCGTTTTTTCGTGTCTCGGGTGCGGCGGGCTTCCTCAATCAGCTTGTCCGCCTTCTCATTGTAGTAACGCGATTGCTGTTTCGTGAGGGGACCGGCCGAGTGGATTTCACGCGAATACCAGCCATCCGGATCGAAACGATACGACGACGCCTCCGATTCGGCATGGAACGCCCCCGCCTTGCGTTTTTGCAGGATCACGGCCGAGTCATAGATGTTGTACTTGACCTTGAAGCCTAACTCCGTCCACATCGCCTCCACCAGCTCCCCGGTCTGCTGCATGTACGGCCAGGAATTGTTGGCCATCAGCTCGACCACGGTCCCCACGGCTTTGGCTTGTTTGAGCAGGAACTTGGCCTTGTCCGGATCGTACTCGGGCCAGGACTGGGCTCCCGCGGCATGCCAGGGACTGACCTTGGCATAAAAGCCCGTGGCGATATCGCCGCGCCCGTAAAACACCGCCTCGTTGATCGCCGCATGGTTGGTGGCATGGGCCGCAGCCCGACGGAGCTTTTTGCCTTCGGGCGTCTTGTCCGAGAACGGACCGTCTCCGAGGTTGAAGGTGATATGGGCAGTCCCTAGTGAAGGCGCGTCCCAGGCCTGAAATTGCCCCGCGTACTTCTGGGGAAACTCTGCCGCGTCGGCATAGGCCATATTGTCGATGAGATCGACTTGTCCCGTCCGCAGCGCCGTCAGGCGCACCCGATCTTCCTTTTTGGGCCGCCCTTCGATGGCGTTTAGATACGGTAGACTGTTGCCCTCCGCATCGGTTTCGAAGTAATTCTCGAACCGCTCCAGGAGCGTCACGGCGTAGCGCTCCCACTTCACGAACTTGAACGGCCCGCAGCCGATGGGGTGGGTGTTGGCCTGCGCTTCGCTGTCCGGCGCCATCAGGTTACAGGGATAAAACACCACATTGGCGGGAAACGCCGCACTGGGCTGGTGCAGGTGGCAGACCACCGTGTATTTGTCGGGGATTTTCACCTCTTTAAGATTTTGCAGGGCCGAGCGCTTAAAGGAGCGCGACCGTTTGGGATCTTGCATGCGCTCAAAATTTCACTTGACGGCGACCGCGTCCACCTCGCGCCCGTTGTGGAAAAGCACGCCTTTGCGCAGTTTAAAGGTGTAGGTCAGCAAATCCTGGGAGGCGTCCCACTCGGTGGCAATGCCGGGAACCGGCTCGAGTTTCGGATTGACATCGACCAAGCCCTGCGTGGTGAGCGCCATCGGGAAGGACACGTAATACATGGAATTGCGATGGGGGTCGAGACCTGTGGTATCGGAGCGGGTCGCAAAGCGGATGGTTCCCCCACGCCCAGGTTTGCGCTCGCCGGCTTCAGCCTTTCCGGCAAGCCCAGCCGCGGCTGCGCCAGCAAGTGCGCCACTCGTGCCGGCGAGGAAGGCGCGCCGTGACAGCTCTGCCTGTTGTCCCGTCCTGTCCATACTTCTCTCCTTCTCTGAGGCTGTTACCAGGCGATAGGCCAATAAAAAAAGGATTCGTATTCTACGCCCAGTCTTCTTCCGTGTCAAAACAAGAACCGCGATGCCGCGCCACAACACGATGTATATTGAAAGAAGATACCCATTGACTATGAATGGGTGGCATTTTAGGCTGCTGTAGGTAGGCAACCACTTTATTTGATGGATTCGCCGTTATGGGTCCGTGTGTGAGGGGCGTGAAATCGTGTACCAGTATCGGCATCGTCCGGACGTGTTGGAGGCAAGACTCACGGCTTTTGCACGCCATGCCGGCCTCTTTGCCGCCGGGAATCTCGCCGCCAGGGCCGCCGCGCTGGACGTCATCCAACAGGTCTATCAGTTGCTGCAGCTACACCGCCACGATGCCCAGTCGGGACGCTACCGCAGGAGCTTGCAGCAGCAAGCCCGAGCGCTGGAAGAACGTCTGCGGGAGGCCGATGCCGCGTGGTTTCACACCTTGCGCCAGCAGATTCGCACCGGGGCCCATTCCGCGGCCACGCTGCGCCGCCTCTTCGATCGCCATACCCGTTATCGGCCTGGCCGTGTAGGGCAAATGCACTGGGGTTACGATACGCTGGACGCGCTCGTCCAAGGGCTCCTACGGGCGGCGCATGCCCCCGCCACGGTGCAGCATGATGATATCGACATGATCCCGTATGAGCCCACGCCAGCTCGGGCCATCCTGGATCTGGTCGATCAGACGGATTTGACGGCCAAAGATGTGTTTTACGATTTAGGTGCCGGGCTGGGCCATGTCGCCATACTGGTGCACCTCCTGACGCGAGCGGCGGCGTGGGGTGTGGAGATCGAAGCGGCGTACTGCGCGCACGCGCAGCACGGCGCCGAGGAATTGGGCTTATCGCAGGTGCGGTTTCTGCATGGTGATGCCCGTTATGTGGATTATGCTGAGGGCAATGTGTTTTTTATGTATACCCCGTTTACTGGCAAGGTGTTGGACGCCGTGCTCGCCGCCTTGGCCGGCGAAGCCCGACGCCGGCCCATGACGCTGTGTACGTATGGCGCCCGCACGTTTGAGGTGGCGCGGCAGCCATGGTTACGCTTGCGCCATCCTGAGGCCGAACAGGCCTATGCGGCAGCGGTATTCACCAGCCGTTGACACACTGATCTTGCTCCGGAACACGGCCAAGTTGCCGGTCATCGTTAGGCGTGGTGATGCGAACGCTAATGCCCTCCGCAATCCTCATCGAGCCGTACATCGAGGTCCCGGGTATGCTCATGCATATGGAGAACCGCAGCGTTCAATTCGCCTAACATGGTTTCCACTTGGTCTTCTCCGAGGCCGGCTTGTTCTAGAGGCATCTGATGTTGAATATGTACGTCATATGTCATACATTGTGAGGGTCGAAATAAAATGACATGGATCTCTTTCCTCTAGAAACATGTCTCAAGGTCATTTTATCGGGATACGTCATGATTCACGAGGTGTGTGTTAGGCCGTTATGGAGTGGTGGGAATCCAGATGGATGTGTTCATTAGCTATAAAAGTGAAGATCGAGCCACTGCAGAAGTGATCGTATCACGCCTTGAAGCCGACGGTTTCAGTGTCTGGTGGGATCAGGGCATCTATCCTTCTGCGAATTGGCGAGCTGAGATTGACCAGCAACTCGCTGCGGCGACATGCGTTCTCGTATTATGGTCGGTTAATTCGTGTGATCCGCAAGTTGGGGCGTGGGTGATTCAAGAAGCAGAGGATGGAGAACGGCGCGGCGTTTTGGTGCCGGTGATGATTGACGACGTCATCCTGCCAATCGGACTACGCCATGTCCAAGCCGCCGACCTGATTGCCTGGAACGGTGATGCGCAAGATCCGCGATGGCGCTCTGTGGTGGCCACGGTCAGGCAGAAGATCAGCGGCGACGTAGGCAACCCTGCTCTGACATCTGCGGTGACGGGTACAACCGTACGAGAGATATTTCGGGGCCGGTGGCCACAACTTTGTTTTGTAATCGGCGTTGGCACACTTGTTACCGCAAGTACTCTCGTGGCTGGCATCGTTTTCGCTGCGACGCTAGTCGCCGGTTTCGCGGTTGCTTATGCGCTATTCAATGTCTTGCTGGCTCGGCACCGTGGTGAACGTGTAACCGCGAATCTGTTAAGACGCGCGTTTGCGGTTACCTGGGTGACTTACGTCGCAAGTGGAGTAGTTTGGCTAGCTGCCCTCGGCTTTATCTTTGGGCCGTTATTTTTGGCCAGAACCACTAATGAATTGACGGTTCGAGTGGTTGATGAGGCGGGTCGTCCTCTCCCTGCTACACATGTTCTTATCATTGACGGCCAAAAGCGATCGAGATTACAGCTAGATGCGTTAGGGATCGCTAGTCATCGCTATTCGGTTCTGGGCGGTAGTGGCCGGATAAGAGTTCGTGTGGAGAACACGACACAAAATCAAGAAGCTGAAGTCCGCAAAAACAGTGGGCCTCCTCCCAACCTGCTCTTTCGCCTTTGGAGCGGAAATCCGATATTCGATGTCGCACATTACACTGCTGAAGAGTCCGCCATCGATGCCATACTTAAAGGTGAAATGCCCCCCGCCATACAATCTCGATTCCCAAAAGTCGTTGGCGTACTGAAAAATTCGGTTTGGGAAAAGACATCAGATTTTGTTTCATTTTTCCATCAGATGAATTCGGAACGATTACACGTAGATTCTATAGAAGGACAAATCGACGGTAAACGCTTGCCAGAGATAGATACCGACGAAGAACCTGACTCGCCTTTCTCGCGGTTAAAATGGGCGAGATCAATATCTGTCGGAAGTGGCCACCATCTGACGCTTCGTTTGTTGCTGCCTCGCACGCCGGACGGCAAGGCCCCCTGGGGTACATTTGCGGTGGTACGTAGTTTCAATGATTACTACAAAGGAAGCAAAGCAAAGTTCGATGCTGAAACCACTGGGCGTCTAGCCTCGGCAAAGCTCGATCGTCTCGAGGAAGATGGCTTTTTTTCTGTTAGCTTACTAAGAGCCATGGGCGCAGGGGAGCTGCATGAGCTCAACCAAAGTGGCATCAACGTTGGAGACCCATATGCCGCACAAAGCGAAATCAATGCGTTTATTAAATACCTGATTGACAACAGCGCGCCACCCGCAATGATTTTGGCGGATATTGTGCCTGAGCTACTGTCTCAAGAGGGCTGTGACTACGTAGATCCTGGATATGTATTATCGATGACACTGCCGGCTCCTGAGCTTCGCGTGACCATTATACGAAACGTCTCGGATCAGCCACTTCCGATCACCTCTCTTTGATATGAAATGTCAATCGGTCAAGGAATAAAGCGAATGCAGGACCAACCGGAGACAAGGATCAAGGAGGTTCGCGATCCTCTCCCTGGTGGCATTTTGGCGCCCGGCGAAGCGATTGTCATACCAAGAATGTTTGTCTTGAGAGCCGATCATGCAAAAGACACGGCGTCTATAATACGACAATTGATTGATGACAAGAATGTGGCTAGTGGATTTGCTCTAATCCATTTTGATCATCCTAGAGAATATGACATAGATAAGCAAGAATTTGTCGCATTAAATGTGCCGGCTGAATCAGTTGTACTCCCAAGACAGCATATATTCGTCGGGGTTCCAGGTGTGAAATTATATGGAGATGGCAGACGACGACCACTTGATCACGATCAAAGGGAGATATTTATTGTCGGCGAAGGCGTTATGCGCATCGATGTCGGTGTTAATCGTACCCTGATTCCCACTCGTGAAGATAAGGGCGTGGCCCTAGCGATTTTGGGTGGACAAGAATGGGGAAGTTGTCCGTTTCTCTTCGTCACTGATGAATTAGGATATCCGGAACGAAATTTGGGGCATGTCATTGCTGATCGTATCGGCAAGGATGGGGAAGGGAGTTCGTTTACACCGATACCGCCAGGTACCGCAAAATTCATCATACGCGAGCTAGAACCTGAAACAACTTATATCAATTACGCATCGCTTCGTGTTGTGAAAAACAACGGCACGAAACATACTTATGTGGCAAATCAAGACGATATAAAGATGAATGATTTCGATTATATGATGATTCAAACCGGAGAATCTAAAGAGATTCTATTTCCTGACTATATACCTGATTCTACAGATCGAGCAGTGACCATTGAGATAAGTGGGTACTATGAGCCTCGTGCAGCCGTAAGAGCCGTCAATCGCCAGTTATTCAGGGGTACCTTGCGGCAAGCTTTGAAATAAGGATTGATCAACCATCATCGACGGAGACCACGCGTATGGCCGATCTGAGCGAAACCGAACTCACCGCCCTGGCAAAAGCCGCCGGCATTCACATTCCCCCGGCGTTGCTGACCGAAGTGGGATACAGCCTCAACGCCCTTCTGGAGACGCTGGACAAGATCGATATCCCAGACCTCGACCGCGTTGAACCCCTACCCATTCTGCCGCCGCCCACACCCCAAGCCGGGAGTTAACCGGGATGAATCAAACCGATATTCCATGGCTGTCCGCTCTGCAGCTTGCCGATTGCATCAAGTCTCGGGACGTCTCTCCGGTGCAGGCAACTGAGGCGTACTTAGACCGCATTCAACACGTGGATGCGCAACTCCACGCCTACATCACAGTATGCCCGGACGAAGCCCTGAACGCGGCGCGGCAGGCAGAGCGCGAGATCGTCGCCGGCCGTTATCTCGGGCCGATGCACGGCATTCCTGTGGCCGTGAAGGACCAGATGCTCACCCAAGGGATTCGGACGACCAACGGCTCGTCCATCCTGAAGGATTTGATCCCCGATGAAGACGCCACGGTGATCGCCAATTTGAAGGCCAACGGCGCCGTCTTGCTGGGCAAGCTCAACATGAGCGAGTACGCCAGCGGCGATGCCTTTCACCATCCATATGGCCGCCCGCGCAATCCCTGGGATTTGTCGCGCAACCCGGGCACGTCGAGCAGCGGCTCCGGCGCCGCAACGGCCGCCGGGCTTTGCGCCACGTCGCTGGGTGAAGACACGGGCGGCTCGATCCGGGGACCGGCGACGTGTTGCGGCCTGGTGGGCCTGCGCCCGAGCTGGGGGCGGGTGAGCCGCTACGGCGTCTTCGGGGCCTGTTGGTCCATGGATACAGTTGGTCCCATCTCGCGCACCACGGCGGATTGCGCCATGACGTTGGGCGCGATTGCCGGTTATGATGGCAACGACCCCTCGACCTAGCCGGCGCCCGTACCCGACTATCTAGCGGCCTTGACCGGCGATATTCGGGACGTCAACGTGGGCGTCATCCGAGACCGCATTGAAACCGACGTCGTGGAGCCCGAGATTCAAACTGCGGTTCTCAACGCCATCTCTGTGCTGGGCCGGTTGGGCGCGCGTCCAAGACGTCTCGATCCCACTCATGGCTGATGCCGCGGCCATCTACAGCGCTATTGCCATGACGGATATCGCGGCGCTGAACCGCCAGGCGATACACGCACATCTCGCCGAATACGATTATAACAACCAGGTGCGCTTGCTGGCGGGCAGCATCTTGCCGGCACAGGCGTATCAAAAAGCGCTGCGGTTGCGGCAGGTGTTGCGCCAGCAGATTCTCGACGCGCTAGACCGTGTCGATGTCTTGGTCATGCCAACGGCGTGCACACCAGCGCCGCTCCTGCCGGAGCAGGCCGGCATCCCGAGTAAGCAGGCGATTCTCGATGACTACGCGGGGCGGCGAACGTTTACGGTTCCCTTTAGCCTGGCGAATGTTCCGGCGCTGTCGGTCCCCTGTGGCTTCACGGCCCAACGGTTGCCCATTGGGCTGCAGATGGCCGGCAAACCGTTTGCCGAGGAGATGCTGCTGCGCGTCGCGCATGCCTACGAACAGGCCACCGATTGGCATACGCAACGACCTCCGAATCTTGTTGCAGAACCGTGAAAGGAGTCGTCATGCCGCGCCTGTGGCGCCCGGAATGAGGAAAAACGTCTTTTACTCAGTCCTCAGTCCTCAGTCCTCAGTCCTTTTTTCATAGGAGCAGGCCGCCATGCCGGATTTAACCGTAGACCTCACGGGAAAGGGTGTCATTGTCACGGCTGCTGGGGGCAAGTATCGGGTCGGCATGCGCGCTCGCTTTGGCGCGCTGTGGGGCCTTGCTGGCGTTAAACGATATCGATATCGAGGCTCTGGAGCGGACGGCGGAGCGGGTGCGCGATATGGGCGGATCGGTCACCCGGCTTCCGGGAGATGTGAGCGATTACGATCGGGTGCAACACATGGCCAGCCAGGCCATACAAGACTTAGGCAATATCTTCGGACTCGTCAATATCGCCGGCGAGTCGATGCCCAAGCATATTCTGGACATGACGCCGGCGGAGTGGGCCAGCACTTGGAATATCAACGTGACCTCACTCTTCAATTGGGCCCATGCTGTCTTGCCCCACATGCTCGCCTCCGAGCAGGGCGGACGCATCATCAACAATTCGTCTGTCTCGGGGAAACAAGGCGGCGACGAAAATTCCGTCAGTCGCGGCGCCTACGCCGCGGCCAAGGCGGGCGTGTTAGGGTTCACGCGCGGGCTGGCGCGCGAAGTGGCGCCGAACGTCACGGTGAACGCCATTTCTCCGGGGCTGGTGCTGAACCCGCGAACCACGGCTTTATACGAAGCCAAGCCGAATATGCTCGAGCGCTATCCCATGCAGCGGCCTGGGGAAGGCGCTGATATTGCGAAGGCGGTGATCTATTTCATGGCTGCGGACTGGGTGACCGGGGAGGTGACGGACGTCAACGGCGGGTATTTTATTGACTAGCCGCTTACGGGTTATGCTCACTTAGCCACCGGGACGCGCCATCACATAAACTCGATCAGGGTGGGTATAGCCTTCAAACATCACGTCTTTTTCATCATGCATACCGACTTTCTCGGCGACGCGGATCGAGGCGGCATTCTGAGGATCGATCATCGCGATGAGTCGCGGTAAGCGTAGAATGTTAAATCCATAATCGCGGACGGCCAAAACGGCTTCGGTGGCGTATCCCTGCCCCCAGAAAGCCCGAGCCAATCGATATCCTATCTCGATCTCAGGCTGCCCACACGCATCCGGAAAGTAGAATAAGCCACAATACCCCATCGTCTCTCGACGGCTCTTTTCAACCACGGCCCAGGGACCGAAACCCCACTTCTGATAGCCGCTTTCAATCCACCCGCGCAACCAGTCCCGCACCCACGCCTCAGTTTGTACGCCGTCTCCATAACGCATCACGTCAGCGTCACCAAAAACACGGTACATCGCCTGGTCATCCAAGCGGTGAAAATGGCGAAGAATGAGTCTCTCGGTTTCTAAAATGACCATATGACGAATGCTCTGCGACAGCTAGAATCATTCCATCTGCTCAAGTTTTCCTTACGTCCCCACCTTCTGCCCGACGGCTCCGAATTTTAGGGCGGCCAGGCGATGTCGGTCAAGCGGAATGGGAGGGTGCGATGCCTTCATGAAACCTTCGTCTCAGGTCCCTGATTCGTGGTGGACGCCTTGCGATGAGGGCGTGATGCAGGTACGATGGAGCCGGTTATTGCCCTTGAACGTCCTCTGGCTGGCGACGTTGACGCTGGTCCGAACAACGGCGGCGCTTGACGGCAGATGTCCTACCGGCGTCTCGCTCGTCAATCGCGCCGCAAACAGGAACAGGACCATGAGCGCCTACATCGGTCAGTCGTTGAAGCGATTTGAAGATCCACGCCTATTAAAGGGCCAAGGAACTTTCGTCGACGATATGCAACTGCCGGAGATGCTGCATGCCATCGTGGTGCGCAGTCCGCATGCGCATGCGCGTATGCTGTCCATTGACACCGCGCCAGCGCGTGCGTTGCCCGGTGTGGTCAGCGTGTTGACGGCCAACGAACTCGCCGGGAAAGTCCGCGATATTCCGCGCCGAGTGGTCGCCGACCTGGATGGCGTCACGGTTCCGGAGCATCCGGTGCTGGCTGGCGACCGCGCCTGTTATGTGGGCCAGCCCGTGGCCGTGGTGGTGGCCGAGACGCGTGCCTTGGCGGAAGACGCCGCCGATCAGCTCCGGGTTGCGTACGATCCCCTGCCGCCGGTGCTGGACTTGCGCCCGGCTGCGGCGAATGCATCCATGCTGCTGCACGACGCGATGGGTACCAATATCGCACTGCGCGTCCAATTTGGGCGGGGCGATGTTGACGCCACATTCGCCAAGGCCGATCGGATTGTGCGAGGCCGCTATGAGGTGCCGCGAATTTCCCCGGCGCCGATGGAATGCCGGGGGCTGCTGGCGCAGTACCATGCCCAGGAACACAGCTTGACCTTGTGGACGTCGACCCAGGTGCCCCACAAGGTCAAACGCTTTTTGGTGCAAACCCTCGTCCAACCGCTGCGCCATCTGCGCGTGATCGCGCCGGATGTCGGCGGCGGATTCGGCCAAAAAGTGGAGATTTGGCCGGAGGATGTGGCCTGCAGCTACCTCGCCATGAGCCTCCATCGGCCCATCAAGTGGATCGAGTCGCGGCGGGAAAATATGCTGGCCTACCACGGCCGGGGCTATTGCGCCGAGATGGAGGCGGCGGTCAGGCAAGATGGCACGATTTTGGGCCTGCGCGGCCGCATTCTCGCCGATCTGGGTGCGTATTCGCTCAACGCGACGCCGGGGCCGCCGGTGAACGCCGCCAAACGCGTGGCCGGTCCCTATGCGATTGCCGATATGGATGTGGAATGTTTGGGCGTCATGACGAACAAACCCCCCACCGGCCCGTATCGCGGTGCCGGCGGCCCGGAGGGGGCGTTTTTTATGGAGCGCACTGTGGATCTCATTGCGCGGGAATTGGACCTCGATCCGGCGGAAGTGCGGCGGCGCAACTTCGTCCCGGCGGATGCCTTTCCCTATACCACGGGCACCGGATTAACCTACAATTCCGGGCAGTTCGAGGCGGCTTTCGCGCGCGCCTTAGAGCTGGCCGATTATGACGGCGTGCGGCAACAGCAGCGCCAGCGACGCGAGGGGGAGGCGAGGCTTGGCGTGGGCATGGCCACGGTGGTGAAAGCGTCCGGCGGTCAGGGCGAGATGCTCAAAAGCCACGCCCGCGTGCGGGTCGAGCCCTGCGGCGAGGTCCAGGTCTACACCGAGGTGTCGCCCCATGGGCAGGGCACGGCCACGACGTTTTCGCAGATTGTGGCTGATACCTTGGGCATTCCGCCCGAGACCGTGCACATCCTCCATGGCGATACCGACATGTTGCCCGATGGGCAGGGCACGTTCGCCAGCCGGGGGCTGTCTGCCGGCGGTTCGGCCATGTATGAAGCCCTGCAGCAGGTGCGCGAGAATCTGTCGCACGTGGCGGCAGAGCGTCTGGGCTGTTCGCCGCAGGCCATTGCGTTCCGCGATGGCACCTTGGTCAATACCGGCAACCCGGCGCAAGCTCTGCCGTTTCAGGAAGCGGCGGCGGCCTCGGCATCCGGCCTAGAGTGTCAGGTGGGGTTTGAGTTGCCCAACAACCCGTTCGGATTTGCCGCCCATGTGGTGGTCGTGGAGGTGGATGCGGACACCGGGGCGATACGCTTGCGGCACTATGCGTCGGTGCATGACAGCGGCCGCATTATCAATCCGAAGTTGTTAGAAGGACAGGTCTACGGCGCCATCGCCCAGGGGTTGGGCCAAGCCATCGGCGAGGTCATGCATTACAGCCGTGAGGGTCAGCCCCTGAGCGGCAGTTTTCTAGATTATGTCATGCCGCGCGCCAATCATACCGTGCCGCTTCTGGCGGAGACGATGGAGACGCCATCGCCGACCAATCCGTTGGGGCTCAAAGGGGTGGGAGAACTGCCGACGGTCGCCTGTCCGGTCGCGGTCGTGAACGCGGTGTTGGACGCGCTAAGCCACACAACGGTGCGCCATCTCGATGCGCCGCTGACGCATGAAAAAATTTGGCGGGCGTTGCAGCAAACGTAAATCCAATGGACCCAAGGAAAAACCGGCTTGACGGATGCGATGCATTAGGTTCAAGACCCGTTTCTTCCCTGCCTGTCCTACGGTTCATCGAACTCGATACCGCGTTCTCGCAGCAGGGCTGCCAAGCGCTCAGCGCGTTGGCGCTCCTGCTCGGCGCGTTGGTGTTCCTGCTCGGCGCGTTGGCGTTCCTGCTCGGCTCTTTCTTCTCCGGTGAGCAGGAGATTCCCCTCGTGGTCCCACCAGCGCAACCAGGAGAGTTCGACATTCTGATAGCGCCCTTTCCAAAGACCTAACTCGACCTGCAAGGGCGCCACTTCATAGTGGCCGCGTTCATTTGCGGGCAACAGCTGGAACTGGGTACCCATGAGCAGATACAGGTCGACACTTTCAGTCCGCACGTCGTAAATGCCATAGTAAGCCGGGCGAATCACCCGTTCATAGATCCAGAATTTCCCCTGCCGGGGCGTTTGATCCCGCTCTTCGCTACCATCTCCGGATACGAATTCCAGGATGATGAGCGGGGAGATCAGTTCTCGCCACAAGACATACGAACGGCGGAAGGCGCCATCTAAGTCCGGCGGTACGTCCGGGACGTAGAACCAGTCCGGCGCTTCCGCCCCGCGCTCCGGGGGATCCGTTTCTCGCCAGTAGATCCCGCTGTCTTGCCCAATGCAATACTGGCTATCGGGATGGCGTTGGCGCAAGACCGGTTGGATGGAATCCGTCAACAGAATACTCTGGGGGTGCTCTTGGAAGTTCTTCACAAACGTGCCATCTGATTCGGGTAGTTGCGTGTGATCCGGAAAAGGTTTCGGCTTCTGTTCGGATGGAAGGGGGGTAGCCATGGCCATTCCTGATGTTCAGGTTGCAGCTCTGTGGGTTACGACCGCGCCTTGAGGATAGAAATTTGACGTGAGTTTTGCAAGCTGACGGTGCTGCAGAAACGAGAGGCGGCGTATGCTATGATAGCCCCTTCATGCGAAGCGGATCATCAGGCGGCGCCGGTATGAGCAAGCCACGCATGACGCGGCACGTTCCGCGCCGTGCGAGGAGGGGGAAGGATGTTTCAGGTTCTCGATACGGCCACGCTGTTGCGGCTTTTGGACGCAGCTCCGGAGGCGGTTTTCCATACCATTGAGACCGGCGGATGGAGTGGATGTGTATGGCCTGGGCACCCCGAGTGGGAGCTGCACGAAGCGTGTGCCCAGATTCGCGCCTTGGCCTTGCATTATGTGACCGTCCGCCATCCGGCAGCGGATCGACAGCACGGCGAGACCATAGCGCAGATTCTCGCCAGTCAGGCTTGTCCCCAGGGCGGCGCGGCCCATCTGGAGGCCGAGCCCCGGGTGCACCAGGCGATGCTATGGCTGTGGGCCGTGGCTGGAGGGCCATCGGCTTCGGAGCTGTCTAATCGTGTCAGGCCGGCACCGATCCCGGGTGGCGATCCGGCCGCTTTTACCACGGCATCCCTAGCGCTGCTAGAGACCCTCATCTTTACGGGAGAAGGCGGGGCACAGGAAGTCGCCATGACCTTTTTGCAGCGTCATCACGGTGCGCGTGCGCAGCGCGCCGTGGAACTCGTGGATGCGCTCAGCCGCGAGGAGACGGCACGGACCGTCGATGCGGAGGTTACTTGTACGGCCTGTGGGGCCGAGGGGCTGGAGCTGTGGTACAGCGGGCAGACGTGGGGCGAGACCTTGTGCGAACCGTGCTATGAGGCGCGGGTAAGTCAGGGGCAGGCCCGCCCGCAGGATCGGTGACAAGGAAACGGTCGTTCCCGAAAACGGTATGGTAAGGAGCGTGTCGTGCTACTGTTGACGGGCTATTCCGACTCATTCTCTGTGGTGCCGGGCGAAACGATTGCCTTGGGTCATGGCGTCGTTGCCGTCTGGGGTTATGGCGACGCTGACTTCTTGACCCGCAGCGCGCTTTTCCAGGCTTCCTCAGTGGCGATGTCCTGCGTCCATGGCCGCATCACCGCCGCCGCGCGCGCGTCGCGGGCGTATCGCTCCAGCGGAAAGCGCTTCAATATAGCCCGCCCGCCACAGACCCGGATCGCCTCTTGCGTCACGTCCACCACGGCGCGTTGCACTGTCACATGCGCCGCGCGCGCCCGTTGGATCACCTCCTCGTTCGGCTTCAGGCCAGATTCCGATATCGACCGATAGAACAGGGCCCGGGCCGCTTCAATCTTGAATGGCATCTCCGCCACCGCATGCCCTTTTTCCGGACTGATGCCACCTTTTGCCGGAGCGCCCTCGAGGTCACCCGTGAGATAGGCCACTGCGTCGTCATAGGCCCGCTGCATCAATCCAAGGAACGTCGCCGAAAACGTCAACGGCCCATGGGCGGAAGAGAGAAAGAGCGCACCGAACATACCGGACGGCAGGATGTCGCCATCATCCGGCACAAACACGTTTTCCAGCACCATGTCACGGCTCACCGTGGCACGCATCCCAAGCGCATCCCAAGCGCCTTGGAACGTGACGCCGGTGGCATCTCGCGGCACTTGCAGATAGAGCGTGCGTTCGATCCACGGGGCATCGCCTTGTAAGAGAGCTGGCGTGGCATAATAGTCGGCGGCTCCCGCAAGGGACACAAAAAATTTGCGGCCATTGACGACATAGCCACCGTCGACTTTCTCCGCCGACGTGCCAAAGCGGCGCCCTCCGACCGCGAATGCCGTGTCGGTTTCGCCGAGCTCGACGGGCTCGCTGTGTGGCTGCCCGTAAAACACACCGCGTTCCACCACCTCCCGAAATTTCTGCGCCCGCAACGCATGGTGACGGGCGCGTTGCGCCTCGTTCGTCGGATGGCGATCCGCCATTTCCCCCATCATCAGCATCGTTAAGCAATGCATATTAAAGGCAAGGGCCGTCGACGCATTCCCTGTAGCGATCTGCTCGGAGACGAGACAATAGGTTTCGAAATTTGCCCCGAGTCCGCCATATTCCTCAGGTACACAAAGACCGAGGAACCCCGCGTCGCGCAGGTCCCGGTAATCATCGAAGGGAAAGGCCGCATCGCGATCAAGCTGTGCCGCACGGGGGGCGAATCGGTCTCGGGCCAGCGTTTGCGCCCGGTCGATCAGGTCACGCTGACGGGCGTTAGGTTGCATATCCATGATGACGGGTGTCCTCGCCTGCTCACGGTTTGGGAAGGAGGGGCTTGTCCGCACCGATACCTCTGTTGGAAAGTAGCACAGTTGTTGGCTGACGACCAGGCGCATACGACAAGAGACTTTTCACATCCCCCCACACGTTGTAGAATGGGCCCACGCAAGTGCGTCATGGAGACAACGAGAAGGCTTCTGTCAGACGTAGCAGAAGCAAGGGGGTACGCTGATGAAATACGACGTCATGGTGATTGGAGCGGGATCGGCAGGCAGTGTCATGGCCAACCGTCTGTCCGCCGATCCGAACCGATCCGTGCTGCTGCTCGAAGCCGGACCGGATTACCCGAATTTTGCTCACCTTCCCGACGATCTCAAGCTGGGCAACAACGTCTGGCTCTCGGCCTATGGGCCGCACAATTGGGGATACGAGGCGATGGTCACGCCCGAGCAGACGAATCTGACCATCCCCCGAGGCAAAGCGACTGGGGGGTCCAGCGCGGTCAATGGGCAAGTCCTCTATCGCGGTATCCCGCAGGACTACGATAACTGGGCCTCTTGGGGTAACGACGAGTGGTCCTTTCCGCAAGTCCTGCCGTACTTTCGCAAGATGGAAACCGACATGGATTTCGGCGGCGACGACTTCCATGGCTCGGAAGGTCCGGTTCCCGTACGCCGGTATCCACGGGAGGAATGGCTGCCGCATTCTAATGCCTTTCACCAGGCGTGTGTCACGGCGGGTTTCAACCAGGAACCGGACATGAATCACCCGGAGGCCACGGGTGTTTCTCCCCGAGCGCGCAATACGCTCGATGGCGTGCGCATCAGCATGGCGCTGGCGTATCTGGATCCGGCACGCCATCGCATGAACCTCACGATCCGAGGCGGCGTCACGGTGCGGCGCCTTGTGTTTGAGGGCAAACGGGCCGTTGGCGCCGAAGTCGAGAGTAGCGGAGAGGTGTTTACGGTCGAGGCGGAGCAGATCGTGTTGAGCAGTGGCGCCATCGGCTCGCCGCACGTGTTATTGCTCTCCGGTGTGGGTCCGGCGGAGCACCTGCGGAGCGTTGGCGTCAACGTCGTGCACGACCTGCCAGGGGTGGGGCAGAATCTCCGCGACCATCCGCTGGCAACCGTGCTGTTTTTGGCCGCAGGCGAACGGCCCGACGTGCAGGCACCCGCCATTCAGGTCGGGTTGCGCTACACCGTCGAGGGCTCCTATCTGTCAAACGACATGCAGATTAGCCCCACGCTGTTGACGAGCGAACATCGGCCGGCCAATGTCGAGATCGCCGATGAGCGCAATTACCTCGGCATCAGCGCCAGTCTGCAGCTGGCTCTGGCCGCTGGCGAGTTGCGGCTCACGTCCACCGATCCCCATGTGCAACCTGCTCTCGACTACCGCTTGCTCTCCGATTCCTTTGACCGCGAGCGCATGCGCAAGGCCGTGCGTCTGGCCATCCGCTTGGGCGAGGACCCGGCGTTCAAGGACATTATTCTCGAACGGGTTAACCCCACCGATGCCGACTTGACGTCGGGCGAGGCGTTGGACGACTGGCTGATGCGGAACGTCGGCACCTCGCATCACGTGTCCTGTACTTGCAAGATGGGGCCTGCGTCGGATGCCATGGCCGTGGTCAATCAGCACGGCCAGGTGCACGGACTGCAAAACCTGTGGATTGCCGACGCCTCCGTCATGCCGGATTGCATCCGCGCCAATACCAATGCCACGACGATTATGATCGGCGAGCGCGTGGCGGAATTTTTGCAAGCCGAGCCATCGACATCATAGCGGCGTCGATCGTTTGCCAGCACGAAGTACCGAAACAAAAATGAAACCTCCCCGCAGCAAGCTACGGGGTATCAGAAGGAAGTTGACGCTCAACTGGCCCGAAGCAAGCCTTCGGGGAATCGCACCCTGCAAGGGATTAAATTTATATTTTTCCCCTGGAGAAATATATAAAAGTCATGATGCCCAGGTACTTAGCTCAGGGACAATCCCGTGCGCCAACGGCTATGTGGCGCCTCTCGCCACTCATCGCCCCTTACCAAGGCAATTCCAGCGCCGTGGTGAGAAACTGTACCAAGGGCGAAAACCCTCGGCACGTCTCGGTAAACACCGCCATGAAATCCGGCGCACACGCCTGCGCTTCGGCAAACGTCGCATGGGCGATAAAATCCTTGCGTTTCAAATCCTCGATGAGCGGATGATCGGCATCGTAGCCGGTCGGGGGGCGCTTGAGCGATTCGCCCGTTAAGACGCCGGGCGCGCGAAGCGCGTCGGACGAGACGATCTGCTGCCACTGCTTCGGATGTTCCACGATGGCATCGCGAATCTTGGTGAGGGCCGGGCGCCCGGGATGCCAGATACCACTGCCCACAAAAATATTGCCGGGCTCCATATGTAGATAAAAACCTGGCGCGTGTACGTCGCGGCCGACGGCGTGGCGAAAATGCGCGCCGGCATTGATCTTGTACGGACTTTTATCTTTGGAAAAACGTACGTCGCGGTAAATGCGAAATAGCGAGCCGCCATTGGCGCGTGGATCGGCGACAAATTGTTCGCTGATGGTGCGCAGGGGCTCGCCAAAATCGGCAATAAAGCGCAACATGGGATGACGCACGTGGGCCTCATAGCGTTTTTTGTTGGCTTGAAACCACTCGCGGTTGTTATGGTGACGCAGTTCCAGCAAAAATTCGAACAACGACGGCTCAAAGTAGGATGTTGGCATGGTCATCCCCCGCATGGGTGGGGTGGTTCGATAACACATAGTGAACGCATGTGCACCTTATGATAACATAATTACGAGCATCATTCGAAAGGCACACCGTATGGCCATCCATCCCAGATTGACACCTGAGGAATATCTTGCCTTCGAGCGCTCGCAAACCGATGCCAAACACGACTATCTCGACGGTGAGATCATGGCGATGACCGGGGCGAGTGAGGCACACAATTTAATCACCTGGAATGTGCTTGCCAGTCTGCATGTCCAAATGCGAGGGCGATCTTGCCGATCCTACGGTAGCGATATGCGCGTCAAAATTCCTGCAACCGGACTCTACACCTATCCGGACATCTCGGCGCTTTGCGGCGAGCCCGAGTTTGCAGACGATGTCTTGGACACGCTGCTGAATCCCAGTGTCATCATTGAAGTCCTCTCGCCCTCGACTGAGGCGTACAATCGCGGGGCCAAGTTTGCGCATTACCGCCGTATCGAGAGCTTGCAGGCCTACGTGCTCATTTCCCAGGATACACCTCATATTGAGCTGTTCGAACGCCAGGCCGATGGCCGATGGCTACTGAGTGAAGCCACCGAGCTCACGGCGACGGTAGCGCTCGAGGCCATCGGATGCGAGCTCGCGCTTGGAATCGTTTACGAACGTGTGTTTTAAATGGGAGGCAACTCACAGAAAAGTGGGGGCAGGTCTAGAAACGTCGCACCTTCACGACATACCGTGCATCCGTGCTAGACCTGCTCCCACAGCTCATGGGGTAAACGGGGTGCGGTGCGGCTCTGTCATGACCCGTAGAGCAGCCTCGGCAGCACGATGGGCCCGAGCAAAATGCTCGCGGCGGCCCTGCGGGTCAGGCGCATCTTGCGCGGTGCTGGGCGCCGCGCCACGTGGGTAGGGAAGATAGACAAAGAGCGCCTGCGGCAGGAAAAACGACCACACGGTGAGCCAGAGGCTACGGGTCAGGACCGCCGCCGTCAGGGCGCACGCCAGGCTGAACAGACATAGGACGCCGTCCAACATCGAGGCCGTCAACCGACGATGGGTGAGAAGCGAGCGCACCGTCCAGATCAGTCCAACGGCAAGCATCACCGTCAACGGTAGGGACACGCCCCACACACTGGCGCCGCAGAGGATGGCGAAACAGCCGATGCCTAGGGTGGCCCGGCCAAGCGGTGAGGTGCTGTTGGCCAACAGATAGACGATATATCCAAACGCCAACACCGCCAACACCACGTGGTTGGACAAGCCCAGCCCGCTGAGGGCCATCTGCACGGGCAAACTTGCGAGACTCAAGCCGCAGGCGATCAGGATGCCCTGGAAAAGATTGGTTTTGATCATGCCCTAAGCCCTTCCTTCGGCACTGGCTCGTTGGCGTTTTTCATGCAACAGCGCCACGTCCACCTCCTTCTCCGACACGGTGAAGGGGCTGTTTTCAACGCGACAGAAGGAGGCGCGAGCGCTGGCCGTATGAGTCTCGTCGACCAGCAGTTGCATCTTTTCCACAATGGCGTTGAGCTGTTCTTTTTGCTCACGTAGGGTCTGCTCGCGCGTGTCTTTTTCAGCAGCGATATCCGTTGCCGTCCGCCTGGCGGTTTGCAGGCGTTTGTCGACTTCCAGTTTTTTGCGGATGAAGGTCCGGGCGAGCGTCTCATTTCCCTCCGCAAAACAGATGTCGATCTGACCATCGAGTTCTGCGATTTTCTGTTCCAACTGCTCGATTAAGGCGTGCAGCCGGTCGGCCTTCCGCACCCGTTCTTTTAGAACACGCTCGCCGTGCTCGATCTCGGCTTCCATATCCCTGACGGCTTGCTTTAAGACCGCTTCGGGCTCCTCCAGCCAATCCAAAACGCCATGCGCATCGGCTTTCAACAATCTGGCCATTCGCAGGATTAAGGTCATATCGAAGCTCCTTCTCTCGGTTTGGTCACCATGATGCGTGTCCGTTACTGGCGTTGCTCTTTGCGGCCCAGGTACTGCATCTTCTTTGAAAAACGGTTTTGCTTCACGCTCTGTTCCGCTGGGGCGCCACGAAACGATTCGTTCAGCTCGGTTTCCATCTGCGCCATATCTTTTTTCAGCGCTGGACTTTGGAGACTCAGCCCACTGCGTGCTTCGGCATCGTGAAGCTGGCGGCGATAATCATCAACGACTTCTTGCGCTTTATCTTTCTCGCCAGCTTTGACCCAGTGGTAAAACTGCTGCCGCATGCGGCCGAGGTTGTTTTGCAGCCAGCTTTTGCGGTAGACCTGCGTGTCGATCGACGCCACTGCTTCCGGCTTTTTCGCCGGCTCCACAACGGCATAGGCAAGCTGCTGAGGCTTCACGGTGGCCGGCGTTGCGGCGCGATCGCGGTTGACGTGTAAGGCAATCGTCCCCAAGGTAAAATCGCCAGCCGCCGCGGTTGGAGCCTTGAGCGTTACGATTAGACGCTTGTGCGCCCCCCACAACAACTATCCGGTTTTGATGCGTACGGACGCCATATCCCCATCAGCCGTTTGCACCGGATAGCCTGCCGCATCCTCCAGCTTGACGCCGTCAGGTAAGTGCAGCCGAAGTTCACTACTCTCGGCATAAATCCGTCGGGTATCGTCAAGGTCTTTGGCCAGAATATGGCCGAGCGTTTCCAGATGTTCCAGATAGGAATAGTTTCCCATGCCGTGATCCGCCAGGGTTGCCATGAGTGATTCGTTAAAGCCAAGTCCCATGCCGATGGTGGACAGAACGATAGGCTGGTCACTGATCTCGCTCGCCAGCCGGGCCAAGGCGTTGGGGTCGGTGATCCCGGTGTTGGTCTCGCCATCCGATAATAACAACATTTTTTTCACGCGTTGCGAAGGGCTATTTTCCATCAAGGTCTTGGCGTGTAGGAGGCCATCGCCAATATTCGTGGCCGACCCCACGGTCATGTTTTGCACCACATGCGTCAACCGTTGCCGCGCCGCGGGCGTGACGGCGACCAACTCGGAATAGACGGCCGCATACCGGTCGAAGGCCACTAGACCCAGACGATCCGACGCATCGAGCTGGCTGAGCAATTCCAATACTGCGGCTTTGGCATACGGCCACTTATTCGCGGCCATCATGGACGGACTACGATCCAGCACCACCACGATATCCGTCGCGGTTTTACCGAATGGACAGGTGCGCATCTCCGGGGTTTGGATATGGAGATTGACATACACCGTGCCATCTTGTCCTTGCACCAGCTTGGTTTGGGACAGCTCAGCGTGTAGACTCACATCGGATACGGCCGCCGCGGCGCCACGGTTGTCAGGCTCCATCAGCGGCCGGGCATGCGCCTGTCTCATCCCACCCGTCAGCCCATGGGGCGAGATCACGTGCAAGCCAACGAGCAGTATCGTCATGAGAGCCAGCACGGCAAATACGGTCAACTGCGGGTGATAGGCGACGAAGGATTTTAAGGGGGCCATGAGTAACTCCTTAGCTATGAGATGGTGTACGATGGAGCGCCACGACAATGTGCTCCGCTTGTCGTACCAATGTAAGCGGCATCGAGGATTTATGTTAGACATGAATATGTAAAAACAACCCGCGCTTTTTTACATTTGATTTACATAGATCATCACGGGCGTAAGCTATAATGAGGCCAACGTATGGGCCATCATGATTCGCGGATAGGGGTTCACATGCAGCCAAAACGCAAGCTCTTAATCGTTGAAGGCGAAGACGCGATCTTACAGGGATTAATCGACCTATTCGTGTTCCACGGCTACGATGTCGACGCCACGCGCGATGGGGCTGAAGCCCTGACGATGGCGGCTGGCGGACGCTACGATCTCATCATTCTCGACGTTATGCTGCCCTCGGCTGACGGCTTTGCCGTGTGCAATGACATTCGTCAGAACGACCGGGATCAACCTATCATCATGCTCACCGCCAAGACGACGGAGGACGACATTCTGTGGGGGCTGACCTTGGGCGCGGACGACTATATCTCCAAGCCCTTTTCGGTGCGAGAATTGGTGCTCAGAGTCGAGGCCGTTCTGCGCCGTTCACAAAAATTACGGCGGCAGGAAAGTCAGTTTACGGTCGGGCGTGGCTTGTGCATCGATGTGCGGAATTTGGTCGGGCGCTCGACGCCTGCATGGCCATCTCACCCCGATGACGACATCATCTTTACCCGCCGGGAAATCGACATCCTGCACTATCTCCGGCAGCATACCGACCGGCCCGTGCCGCGCGAGGAACTCCTGGCCGAAGTGTGGGGCTATACTCAGGCGGACACCATCGAGACCCGTACGGTCGACATTCATATTGCAAAACTCCGGCGCAAAATCGAAGCCGATCCGAAAAACCCGGAATTCCTGCTCACCATCCGCGGCGAAGGCTACAAGCTACGCGAGGGGCCGACGTGATCATGGCCAAATGGACACGCGTTTTACACCGTCAGCGCCGACCGGCTTACAAGCGGCACCTGCGTCGTCACATGCCGTCCCGGCGCCAATTGCAAGTGCTGGTGCTGCTTGTCCTCCTCTGTGTTGCCGTGCCGCTGTATATGTTGTTTCACCGGGTGTATGCACAGCTCCGTCAGGAAGCCTGGTACCAATATCGTCTGAGCGCCGAGCATGTGATGCGCCTGGTTGAGGACGAAATGCTCTCGCTGATCAGCCGGGAAGAAAATCGGCCCTTTGCGGACTACGGGTTCTTTCGCGTCGAAGAGCAAAAGCTCCTGCAGATCAAAGGGCTGGCGCTATCGCCTCTGTCCCGGTTTCCCGTCTCGATGGAGCTGCCCGGCCTCATCGGTTATTTCCAAATTCATCCTGACGGCACGTTTACGTCTCCCGTGCTGCCGGACATCACGAAAGCGCAATTGCAAAGGTATGAGATCCAGTTTGGAGAGGCGGAATATACCCAGCGCCTAGCCCTGAGGAAGCAACTTGAAGCGGTGCTGAAAGCCAACCGGCTGCTCACCTTTTCTCCCGCGAGCAAGCGCAAGGTGTCGGAAAGTAAGCAGAATGAGCGGATGGAAGGCCGGCGCGATCGGCGCACATCAGCGGCACCGAGCCGCGAAGCGATCGTCAGCCAACAAAGCGGCATGACTGCCGATGCAGCCGATCAGGCGCAGTCGAAGACCGACATCGCCCTGCGCAGCACGTTCCAAGGTCAAAAACTCGACGACTTAAACCTCAATCAAGGGCTGTACCAAAAAGCGCCTGCGACTTCCAAGGTATTCGAAAGTCGATCTCGAACACCAATGGGCAGGCAATCCAAATGGTCTTCCAGAAAAAAACGGACTGAAAAAATTGATATTCCATCCAGTCAAAGTGTTGATATCTACCGTGAATACGTCAATGCGCGGATCGAGAAGCCAAAAGAGCAATCGCCCTCAATTTTTGATGATACCGGCTCCCTATTGGTCTCTTTTGAAGGTGAGATTGATCCTATCCAACTCTATGTCCTCCAAGATCTGACATTTGCTTTCATTCGCAAGGCATGGAAAGCCAAACAGCGCTATATTCAAGGCTTGTTTGTCAACGGCCAAACCTTTCTCCAGCATGTGATTCAGCCTCGGTTCCACAACAGCAGTATCGGCTCCGTCAGCCAACTGGTGGTCAGTTACCGTGGCGAAGTGTTGGCGCGTATGGCGTCTGCCCCAAGCGCCTATGGAGCCACAGCGATAGAAAGCCAAGGGGGCAGGCCGCCAGACGGCAGGCCGGATACCGTGATCTACCGCACCCGCCTGGCGACGCCGTTCGATGACGTCACCGTGCATGTGACGATGCCCTCTTTGCCGTTAGGACCTGGCGCCACGGTCGTGCATGGGTTGGCCGTTCTGCTTCCGGCGGTTCTCCTGGCGGGTGTGCTGGGCATCTATCGTCTGGCCGCGCAGCAGATCAGGCTGGCGGAAGCGCGCCATGATTCTGTCTCCGCTGTCAGTCATGAACTCAAGACCCCGCTGACGTCGATTCGCATGTATGGCGAAATGCTACGCGCCGGCTGGGTGCCAGATGACCGCAAACGGCAGACCTATTATGATTTCATTTTCTTCGAAAGTGAGCGGCTGTCCCGGCTGGTCGCCAACGTGCTCCATCTGGCACGGCTGAGCCGACAGGATGCCCCGCTTGACTTGAAGCCTATCACCCGTCCACCCTGCTCGATCGGCTCCGCTCGACGGTGCACTCGCAAGTTGAGGCGGCGGGGTTTGCCCCCGAAATTGCCGACACGCTTTGCCCGGACGCAGATCGATCGATGTGTATTGACGTCGAAGAAGATGCATTCACGCAAATTGTGATCAATCTCGTGGACAATGCGCTGAAATTTTCCGCGCAGGCACAGCACAGAGTGGTCCGTGTCGAACTCTCTGCCACGGACGGCCCCAGACCCCAGGTGACCTTTGCCGTGCGCGATTATGGCCCGGGGGTCGAGCCGGACCAAATGAAGCGGATCTTTCACCTGTTTTATCGGGTGGGGAGCGAACTCACGCGCACCACGCCGGGAACGGGCATCGGCCTGGCTTTGGTGAAGGAGTTGGCCAACAAGATGCACGCGGACGTGGACCTGCGCAACCGGCAGCCGGGCGCCGAATTCCGCGTGACGTTTGGGGCGGTGCGGGCGTCGTAGCCTGGCGCCCTATGTGGTATAATGGGGGTCGGGAGGGTGTGTTATGGCTTTTACAGCGGACGAATTTCGTGATTTGCTCCAGCTCCTAGAGCAGCGGCCAGCATTGCGTGAGGAGCTACGGCGCTGGGTGTTGACCGACGAGTTGCTCGCGCTGCCTCAGACGGTGCGGGAGCTCGCGGAGGCGCAGCGTCGTACTGAGGAACGTATCGGGCAACTTGCCGGGCATGTGGATGTGTTGGCGCAACGCATAGATGACTTGACGCAGCGCATGGATGTGTTGACGCAACGCATGGATGTGTTGACGCAACGCATGGATGTGTTGACGCAACGCATGGATCAACTGGCCGAGATACAACTCCGGATGAGCTATGATGTGGATCGGCTTAAGGGACATGATCTCGAACGGCGCTACCGGGAGCGGGCGCCCGCCTATTTCCGCCGCATCCTGCGGCGTATCCATGTGCTGTCCGGGGACGAACTGAATGCACTCCTCGAAGATGCGGTGACGCAGGGGCAACTTTCCGAAGACCAAACGGACGAGATCATCCAGGCCGATGTGATCGCGCGAGGACGGCGCCGGGAGGACGGTGCAGAGGTGTATCTGGTCGTGGAAGTCTCGTGGGGCGTCGGGCTCTCGGATGTTCGGCGTGCCCATGAGCGCGCAGCGCTGCTCGCCAGAATTGTGCCTTCCGTCATCCCAGTCGTGGCCGGCTCTTGGATAACGCCCGAGGCTGAGGAACCCGCCCGCGCCTTTCAGTTATGGCAGGTCACCAATGGGAAGGTCACGCCCCCCGGCAATAGCACCTCATAACTAGATCAGTCGGGTGCATTCGA
>CBCXVS010000035.1:0-35642 GCA_965178525.1 uncultured bacterium
ATGGACTTTTGAATTGGGCCAACCTGTTGATCTACTTAACCCTCCGCCTATTCTGCCAGGGGAACTTCGGTCTAGCCGGACAAAATCGATGGCCGATTCGTGCATGTGGGGCTCGATGCAATCCAGCAACGCCGTCCACTGCGAAAAGACCAGGGCCTTATGTCCATCGGCCACAATCTGGTCGAGCGTGTCGAGCAGAAGCGCCACCTTGGCGGAATGGGCCGCCTCATGCCCTGGAATCAGATCGGCATGACAGGCCGCCTGGCGCAGGCGCAGGAGGGCTTCGAGCGCTTCTAAGATACTGCCGCCTGCGGTCAGATGTTGCACCACGTCCTGGCGCGTCGCCGCGTGAATGGCCTGATAGACTTGGCGCTCGTCGTCGCTGAGGATACACCGCAGCACGACGTCGGTGCGTGGGGGCAATTCGGCTGCCGCTTCCTGCTTCCGCCGGCGCAGCACAAATGGCCGAATGCGCTCGCGCAGCCGCTCGGCAGCCTCGGGTTTGCCATCGCTGATCGCTTTGACATAGCGATCTTGAAAATCGTGCCGTCCGCCCAGCAAGCCACGATTGAGGAAGTGAAATTGGCTCCAGAGTTCATCCAGCCGATTTTCGACCGGGGTGCCGCTGAGCGTGACGCGGAACCCTGCCGGCAGGCGATACGCCGCCTGGGCAACCTGGCTGTCAGGGTTTTTGATCGCCTGCGCCTCGTCGAGAATCATGGTCTCCCACGTTTCCTGTGCCAACACCTGCACATCGAGGCGGAGGATGGCATAGGTCGTCAGGGTGACGTCGGCGGCGGTATCGACTTGGCGCTGCGGGCCGTGGTAAATGCTGCAGCGCAGGCCAGGTCGAAATCGGGCGATTTCTTCGGACCAGTTGTGCAGCACACTGGTCGGGGCCACCACCAGAGTCCGGCCCCGTAGGGCGCACAGGGCTTGCAAGGTTTTGCCCAGTCCCATGTCGTCAGCCAGCATGGCCCCCAGGCCGGCCTGGCGCAGAAAGGCGAGCCAGTTGACGCCCTCGTGTTGGTACGGACGCAGGGTAGCCAGAACATCCTCGGGCAGAACCGTGTCAGGGATACCGGAAAAATCCTGCAGCAAGGCTTGTAACGTGGCGACTTCCGGCGGGCGAGGTTGTTCGAGATCATCACAAAGTCGAGCCAGATCGGGCAAGGCGCTGGGTGGAAGCGTATTCACGGCATCGCGGGCTGCAGGCAAGTCGGCGACACGATGGCCGAAGCGTTCGAGCCAATCGAGTGGCAGCGGCGCCCAGCCGCCGTCTGGGAGGGGGACGAGCGCCTCTCCCTGGCGTCAGGCATGCAACACTGCCGCGGCCTGTGCCCGGCCTCCTCTGGCCGACTGGCCGGCCGTATCCATGGCAGCCGTTTCGAACAACACATCGAAGTGCGCCGCATCGAGGCGCCAGCGGGGTTGCAGAGGGGGCGTGAGAAAAAACGCTTCGTGCCCGGCGCCCTGAATCTCGCCGGGCCAGGTTTTGAGTCGCTCCGCGACATCAATGGCCTCGGCGCTCGTAACGTCTACGGCTTTGCCCGGGGCCAACTTCAGGGTTTGTTGCAACTGCCGGGCCAGGCGCTGCTCAGCCCGTTCATCGCGTATGGGCAACGCCTCATGTCCGAGCGCCACAAGGCGCCTGTTCTCCACCCGTGCGGTCGGTGGCCCGCCATACACCAGCGCGGGTTCGACATGCAACCGGTCACCATCGCGGCGCGTGCGGATAAAGAGTCGAGGCGGCTCAGCCGTTGTCGATGGCAGCCTGTGTGTTTGCACCTCAACCAGAATGCGTTGGCGTAGAGCGGGTAAGATTTCCGTGACCAATGTGGCCATCTCTTCCGGCGCGAAGTAGCGCCTCTCCGGCAATTCCTCTCGTTCCCGCGCATTGAGCCCGGACTCGCCAACTGGCCGCAGGGTGTCACCGCACAACACCACGCCGTTTTGGAAGACCTCCGTAATCGTTGGGTCGCGTTTGACCGAGAGCAGGAAGCCGTCGCCACGATCCTCGACGTACGCATGCGGCAGCACGGCTGCCGATGACGTTTTGACTGGCTGGCCATCAAAATAGACCTCAGAACACCGTGACAGGGCGGCGAGCAGCTTGGGCATCCCGCTCGAAGGCCAGGGCCCGGTTCGCGCGTCTGAGCCGGTAGCCGACCTTGCCGGGTGCGGCTTTGGGGGCTGGTGCGGCCTTGCCCTCGTGCTGAGCGCGGCGTAAAGCAATCACCGCCGCTGCCACGTGGGCACAGGCCGCCTCCCGGCTCGTGCAGTCGCAGGACCAGTCGGTATCGTCGGGCCACAAGGTGACGGTCGCGTACGCCATGCCTTGGCGCGTGGCGACTTTGAGGATGATTTCCTCGTCATCCGTGTCGTCGGCAATCACGGCGCCGGCGCGGCTCAATTCCACACCACGCGACCACGTATTGGGGGAGCAGTTGTCGCGGATTTCTTCGAATAGGGCTTGCATAGGTTGGGCACGCCTCTGTTGGCTAAGGAGGAGTAATCTAGGTATTAGTCAAGTGATCAAACATGTGCCAAGATGGACATGATGAACACATGGCATTCACTCTAACGTGGTCAAGTGTAATAACAATGGCTCCATCAAAGAGTTAGTGCTACGATAACTACCGTCCTTGCCGACCTAGGGTGGGCTCCACCCGAAGTGACGCCTGTGGAGAGGACGTGAGACCTGGGGGAGTATACGGTTGCCTCATCGCCCTTGCTTCCCTGCAAGGACGATAGCGTCAAACTCCCCACCTGGGAGTTTTATTGGCGAAAACGCCCTTGCTTCCTTGCAAGGACGTTCAAGCCGTCCCTTGGGCCGTCTCGCAGAAGCAGGAACTACACCGGGGTCACTTTTGATCACACAGTAGAGAGCAGTGTAGCAAACGTATCACGTCTTGCGAAGAAGAACCGTTCTCTCCGCTTAGGGGCTGGCCTCCCAGATACCATCGGGGCCAATCGTAAAGGAAATGCCGTCAGCGGCTGTTGCGCCGGGTGCATAACAGATCGTCGCCGTGGACAGGTTCCAGGACCGATTGGTATGCACATTATCCTGCTCCCATCCGACCCATGGCTCAATCGCTCCCGTGACATCTGCGACCGCTTTGCGCTCATGTGTATCGACCGCCAGGGCATGGGCCAGGATGTGACCGTTGTGGGATTTGGCAACGGGGGGAAACGGTGACGTTTGAAGAAGTTGGCACGCGACCAACTCGACGCGTCCCCAGCCATAGGTACGTTCGCCACCGAATTGTAGCCGATTCAGGGACTTTTTCCAGTTCACAACTCTCCATTCAAGCGGTTTTCGGAGATACACCTGACCGGTGAGGTAAACCGCCGGCGCACGGGTTTCACCGGGTAGTGGGCGCGCATGGGGCCGGACAAATTCGGTTTCGTGCAGGCTGCCCTCTTCAGCCGACTGTTGATCGTAGTCAAGCGCTGTACTCGCGTAGCTATCCAGAAATCGGTAGTCAAAGAGTTCATGCTCCCACGGGTAGTATAGCTGTACATGGGCAGCGGATCGGACCCACGCTTGTTTGGGCAACGCCGGATAGAGATAGGTGAAGCGGAACGACGTCTGGATCACCTGGCCCCACTCGACGTATGATGATCCCGTCGCGCCTTGTCCGGCGTCACGGGTCATGCGAGCTGTGAGGGCGGCCCACAACACGCGGCCCGGTACATAGCCGCGGGTTTGCGTGAGATTTCCGGCCTTGCGATAGCCCACGTGTAAGGGAGATAGCAGCCGGAACACCAGATCGTATGTCTGCCACATTATGATGCTGCCTCAGCGTTGTCGGCCTTGGCCTTGGCGACCTTCGCCTTGGCGCCAAAGCGGGCGTAGATAAGCGTCTGTTCGTAAAGCTCCCGGATGAGGAAAAGCGTGTCCAAACAGCCCAGCACGTGTTGGCTGTAAAAGGCGAGCGCCATCTGTGCATTGGCATTTGCATCGGGCACGGGTTTATCGGCAAATCCAGGTAGGCAGTGTTTGCTATCGTCATCTCGTAACAGGCGAAAGAGCGGTACACGGATCGCAGGCGCGATGTTAGCCTCGTCGCTGCTGCGGGAGTAGAGAAACAACAGCATGGCGTACACGCCCTGCTCCTGGAGCACGCCGAGGGTTTTGGTGACGAGATTTTCCAACGCCTTGGGATCGTTAGGCGAGTTGCGTGTCACGATTTGCTGGGCGTACTCGGCGGCTTTTTGGTCAAGATTAAGAACAGCCATCACGGACACTCCTATGCAGCAGACGAAACATGCCACCGACGCCCAACTGTTGCGCCAGTTCGAGCCCGGCCGCGACGACATCGCCCGGCGTGTCCTCAGCGCCATCCGTGCGCCACCCTTGACCGGGTTTGGGCATCGAGTCACGGCTGTAGTGTTGGTACTCATCACGAAGCCAGCCTCAGGCCGTCCGAAGTTTGTCTTCATCCGTCTGAGAGTCGCTGTCCAGCCCCCAACGTCGCCACTGCTTCATCAATGGCTGTTTGGCGTCGGCGTCATCCCCTTGCAGGCACTCAGACTAGGTTTTGAGCTGCGACAAACCAGGAAACTCACCCCGATAGTCATCCACCACCGCATCGAGCCACAACACCGCGGCGCGTGGAATGGCCTCGTAAGTGAACAATGCGCCCTCATCAGCCGCGCCGGTTTCCGGACTAATGCTGACGGATGTTCGCACTTCCAGATTGCTGTTGACGATCTGGGAAAACAGCTTGTCGGACACGAGAACGGCGTGGGCCGTGATTTCCGATGGGATGCCCGCGATGGTATCAGGCCACTGAAAGGGGGCCGCCTGATCCGCCTCCAACATCAGCCAACTCAGGTTGAGATGGGCATGTGCGTTCAATAATTGCGGCAGCCGCACGCGGCTATCGGCAATCGTCTCGGACACCTCAAAGTCAAATTCACGCAACACGCCGGGCGCTGTGACCCACACCGGACCGGCTAGTGAATACACCGGCAAAAGCAGTAAACGGGCATCGCCAATCGACACCACGCCCGCATGGGCCTGAGCGCCGTTGTCCCCTTTGACAAAGCCGAACGTGTAGCAAATCGGACACGTCGGACGGCCACAATGTTTGTCGCGTCCGGCGCACGTTCGCTTGCCGTAGCGATAGGCGGCATACTGTCGGATGGCTCCGCTCAGACTCGTGCCGGGAATCTTGGGCAAGCGCGTGCCCGGTTCGCGCACGGTACTGTTATCCACACGGCCAAGGCGCATCCCTCCCGTGCCGATGTGAACCGGGTCGGTCGTCATCAACACGAAGCGATTGACCTCGTATAGGTTGTTCATCTCACCGTCTCCGTAGCGTCTCCGTCTCGCGGCATGAAGCGGTCTTGCATCATGCTCATATGCAGTTCAAGCGCATCGGTGAGCAAACCGCTCACGGCCTAGTCCGCTAACTGCTTCATCTTCATCTCGTTGGGTTTGGAGGGTTAGCGCCACTCTGCATTGGTTAGCGTATCGCGACAGAATTGATAAAAATGCTCATTCGCACAGGACGGCTCGGGCACGTCAAACCACATGTCGCGTTTGGTTTCAATGATCTCGCGCAAGGCATGAATCTGGGTGGGCGACATATGGTCTTGGAGCCATTGCCAAGCCTGCTTGATCTCGTCAAGTTGATCCAGAAGATAGGGACGGGCGAGCCGGCCATAGCGTTTCCCCGCGTCATCATAGGCCAGGGTAAAACGGCGGGCCGAGGTATCGAGCCACTCAAAGTCAAACGTGGCTGGCATGAAGTAGACTTGATCACCTGCGTGAAGCTCAGCGGCATGAACGAGCCAACAAGGCTCGGCGCCCTTGTCAACTGGGCGCACGCCCTCAAAGACCAGCGTCCGACCCGTGGGCGCCTGGCCCTTTCGGTCAGCTTTGACAAAGACGTAAGGATACCAATTATCGCGAGTTTTGCCATCTCCCATGACGGCGGGAATGCGCCAGGTCAGAGACCGATGGCCTTGTGTCAGCTTGACAGGGTACCAGGTATCAAAATGTTTTGTCTCCTTCGCCAACGGCTGAATAGATTGGCGATCTGTTTGTGGCTGTGGTTTTTCGGCCACCGTCCAGAGCTGGTCGCCGCCCAAGGGTTTTTGCTTCAGCATGCGCCGGCCTGCATCCAGGGCGGCGCGGAGGGGCGTACGGCGGTGGAAATAGACGGCGCCGAGGTGCAACGGCAGACGGTTGCGAACTTTGCCCATCTCGCGTTCGTATTTGGTCTTGATCGCTTGTACGACATCGAGGGCCTTGTCTGCCGGGACTAACGCCATGAACGTCCGGGGCTCGGCGAGGATGGGGAGGGCAGTCGAGTAGGCGGTGTCCTGATACGTGATTCTAACAAGGCGCCGACCTGCGAGTAAATTCTGTGCGCGTTCAATAACAGACACATCAGGATTGGAAAGAACAGGTTGCCGGAATTCAGTTACCAACCCGTTGTTGATGTAATCCTCCACCCAAATCGCGGCGGCGGCCGGATGATCGTAGATTATGTTTTCAGCACCCAGTTGGCGGGCCGTGTAGCCGAGATTATCAACCGAAATCAAATACCCGCCGCTACCGTCTTGCTGCGGGGGATACCAGACCACACTCAATGTGGTGCGCCCCAAATCCAGGTCATAGACATGAAAGGGGTCGAGATCAGGTATCTGATCCAGCCACAACAACAAACGACGGCGATCATCCGACAACAAATCCGTGAACACCTCCGTTTGTATGGTTTGCCAGAACTGCTGTGATGTGCTCCAAACACGGTGGATACGACCAAAAGAGGGTGTCTTCATCACACACGAATGAGTCGTAGAAGGCGGAATCAAAACCAACGACTCGACCAATGTCCCATCTAACCAGTGCGTCAACTCCAATTGACCTGTCACAAACGCAATCCGACCGTTTGTATCCGTCACTTCGTCTATCCAAATCGTGTCCTGAGATGGTTGCATCGCCCAGAGTTGAGACCGGTCAAGCCGTCGCTCTTCACAAACGTCACAAACTCTGCGCTTAAGGGCCTTATCGCCTGGGCCTTGGGGATGTAATCCGCAAACGCTACAGATTTCTGCGGTCTCCTGCTTCCAGAAACCCTCAATCGCTTTGCGACTCGGATAAGATGCGATCGACTTGAAAAGGAGTTGACCAATAGGCGGAAGCTCATCTTTCATAGCCGTATCAGTGTCTTTTTTGGTGCTCCAGTCTGGGTCTTGTCCCCACCATGGAGTCACATCCGATTCAATCTCCGGAACGATTTCCCCTCCAAGCTGAAGATGCCGGTTATCTTTAAGCGTTCCTTGCTCAAACGCGCGTAAAATCAGTTCGCGAAACGACAATCCCTGACCGGTCATGTAATGGTCTAAGAGACCGGGTAAATCCGCTACAACATAGACGCTGCCGTTCTCGTCGCGATACACTTCGCTGGCTGCCGGATACACCTCCTCTAACAATCGACGCACGTTGTCAAGACTATCGATCAAGATAGCCTGTCTTGCCAATAAGTCCGTTAAGCGCAGTACATCCTGCGTATAAGCCAGTCCATCCACCCGCACACTGAGCAGTCGCCATCGCAAGTCACGTACAGGTGGCTGATACCCTAACACAGCGCCTGCAAGAGCTACTTTATAGAGCGCACTGACCAGCATGCCCCAATCCCAGAGCGTGATTTCGTTGATGGGACGCCTCGTGTCTGCTCCTGTCTGAGAGAATAAAGCGCTGACGGTATTACGTAAGCTGCTTCGATTCTTGACTCTGAAGCTTGGAAACACTTCCCAAGGGATTTTGTTCCAGAGTTGGTACGTTAAGTCTTGAGAAACGGCATGTTCAAAGCCAAAGGGGACGCTGATCTGCACGCCAGGATCATTAGAGTTGTTCCTCAATAGCATAAGATCAGGTTCCCTAGCCCAGCCCAGATGCCCACCGAATCATCCTCAAAGTGATCTTTGCGGTTGCGGAAACGCTGCACCAAAATGTTGAAACGCTTCATACCGCCGATGGCATGTTCGATCAAGATGCGAACTTGACTCACGGCATAATTCGCCGCCTGCTGCTCCGCCGTCAATTCTGGAGTCGGATTCGTCTTGCTCTTCCGGGGTTTCTTGTGTGGAATCTCAAGCATTTCGCCTTTGTAGTCCGACTGAATCCCCTGATAACCCAGGTGCACCCAAACTTCTACGTCACTAAACCGGTCTAAGTCCGGTGGGAACTCTTGTTTTAACATGCTGTAATCATGGTTGTGACCACTAAACGTACGGCCCAGAAAGACGATCCATTTATCCGGCATCGACATCACTGTATTTTTCAGCGTATGGCTTTTTTTTACCACTATAGTGTTCACGTTGGGTCGTCTCATCTTGTGACCGGCGATAGCTTCTTTCAGTCGCATCAATAATCAGTTGATCCACACCTGACAACGCCTCCCTCAACGACTCTGGGGTCTTCAACTCTCGATAAGGCATGAGGTCTAACTGCACTAACGTGTCATACAGGATGGGAGAGAGCTTATGGAGATTTTCATTCGCTTTCGAACGTACCATACCAAATTGTGCACCAAGAACATCAAACGTCGGATACGTCTTGTAATAATATAGAACGAACAGGAGTTTGTCTGACAGAGTGGGTAATTTGCCTTTGATACCTGCACCCGGCTTTCGGCTGCGTTTGCCAGCTTGGACACCCTCCTCATAGCGTTTTTGCTGAGCCTGTTGATAGACGTGGCTGAAGGCGGGCAGCAAGAAGTCAAATTGCGTCTGAGACACACCGGTTAAGGCTTTCATCTGCCGATCATCTCGGATAACCAATGACCTGGCTGGGCTCCCTCCATCGTTTGGGGGAGGATAGCCTACCTCATTAACTATTGGGGAACAACCCTATTGTGTTTACCACTGTCATCAGGATCTCGTTTATCAAAATGGGCTGTGCTATGGCAACGATTCAAATAATCAGGCAGTATATTTCCCAATACTACGTTACGCTGAAGATTCAATAAATCAAGAAATGAACAAGATGTATGCAGAATATTGAGATAAACTTCTTGTAAGTCTGAAAAGTGGTTTGCCAGTTCCGGTCTTGGCAATCCTCTACCACCTATGTTAGGAGCTTGTACCTGTAGATGTTCGTCAGAGAATTTGCGATAATCGTGTAGCCAACCAATGGCCTCCGCCAGCAAAATCGCATCGCGGTTTTGAGATAAGGTATCGAGTTGACTCATACGTCCTCATCTCCCCGCTTCATGTTCATATAGTACCTTGCCCTTTTGCATAATTTCGATTTGGAAGAAGGGCCGTTCCTGGGTTAATTGCTCAAATTCTCGGGGTGTGTAAACCAAAATGTCCACACCGATCTGCGGCCGCAGAACCTGCATCACCTCTCGGATACGATCCAAAAAAGGACGATTCGTTTCTTTGACAATCACCAAATCGAGGTCAGACCATTCCCCCGTCTCCCCATCTGCTATTGATCCAAACCGAATGATCTTCTGAGGTTGATAATGCTGTGGAAGAATCGTCAAAAATCGTTGCAACTCTGCTTCAAGTAACGCACGGCGATCCTCCCGGTCCGTCTTTGTCATATTCCGTTCAGCCATGAGTCTGTCCTCTACCGGCCAACACCGTCACCCCTCTGGCCTTTTTCGTCATGTCTTCAATACTCCCGAAAACGTCATGACTCACCGGAGATGCCGGATCGCTTGTGTCGCTATCCTTAAAAATCAACTCTCCCTCAATATCCTCTTCCGCCAGACCGAATCCGCTACTGGTTTTGGCCCCAAATCCATAGATCGTCATCATGTCGTTGATGCCTTCCGCCACACATTCCAAATCCGACACAACCTGCTGGCGTATGGTGTCTGCGGTTTCGCCGATACGGTCAAACGGGACGTAGAGCAACGTAAACGTCCCGCTTGTTTCCGGAGGTACAGCTTCAAAATAAATGGGTTGTTGGCCCGCGCCGCTATTGCGATCGTGGGGATTGATAAGTTCCAGACTGATGCGGTCAAAATAGGTCGGGTAAAAATAAAGTCGGCCGGACAGGAAGCCCGTGCTCGTATAAGCGTCATGCAAGCGCTGACGATACGCTTGCGCTAGCGCCGGACGTTGTGTGTCGAGATACGCCTCACAGCTTTTATCCTCCAAGCCGACCTCTTTTTCATTGCCGAACAGCCGAGCCAACTGCAGGCGTTTTTCGATCCACTGTTGATCGCTGCTGGGCGGATTGTCAACCAAGTGTAACGTGAGTCCGGACCTCAGCGTCCCCTTCCACTGACTCGGGGCGACATAGGGCACTTTGAACACCCATTCCTTTTTCACCGGATTGTCGACGATGTAGAATTCCGTATCGTCTTTGCTGAGATAAGGCTGGCTCAACGTAAAGGTGAAGTGTAGGGCGAAACTGTATCGGGGCAGTGGCCTCAAGTCAGGTAACTCAGGTAACAATCCTAACGGCTCTACGAACGCGGCGATTCGGCTGCGCAGATAGGTATTGAACTGTCCACTATTGTACAGATGCCACAAGCCACCGGGCTCACGGCGTGATCCAGCGCGCGCGTACTCTTTCTGAGACGTTTGCACCGCCTGCGTTAATAAATCAATGCGCGCCGCCGGATCCTGCACAGCGGACAAATGCTGCAGTTGGCGGGACGGACCGTCTACTCCCAGCAAGTAGTCCATCGTTTGACGTTGTGTAGCATCGCTCGATGGCAGGAACGTATAGGTGGACCAAAACTCGTGTTGCATGGTCACGCCCTGACAAATTCAATGGCAGCTACCAGAGACGCGAACACTTCGTCTCTGGCGTCAGCATCTGCATAGTGCAAAATTGTCTGAGCAAAGCTCTACGGGGATAGCCCCTCTTGTATAATAGCGGCATAAAATCGCACATAGTCTTTTGCCTCTCGCAATTCGATGTGATTAGACTGCATCAAATCCGGGATTTCAGCGGTCATTTTGTTGATGATCTGTTGCGATGTCACCTTCCATGTTTCTTTTTTCTCAGTGAGCAACTTGTGAATGGTCGTTTCATATAGGGCAAGTCTTAATACATAGTCATCTACAGTTGATTTGGCAAAATCCTCTCTGTAACCAGAATTTCGAAATTTGTTGCTCATAGCGCCTGTTTTGTTTATGGCGATTCCTTCAATACTCTCTCCTTCATCCCGATCTAACATCACCACAATGCCGACTCTCTTGGAAGGGGTTGGAAACTGATCCAAAGACTCACCTAAGGCAGACCGAATGTGCCTATCAATTTCTCCTTTCCCCTTAGGGGAATAAATATGATAATCCTTCTCCTTATCATTGTCTCGACCACCCCGTAGCCCTCTATCCTGCATCAATTTTTCAATGACTCTTGCTTCTGTCTGACCCTCTGGAGCAACGAACATCATCATACCGTCTCCTCGCGCAGAGAAAACTGTAGAGGCGGCATAAACATTTTCCAAACCCGAGGATCAAGACTCGATTCCAACCGAGTCAACAAGCTCCCACTGTCAAACCAGGAGGAATGTAATTGTCCATCGCGTAAATCCATCCGAAAAGTCAAAACATCATCATCGTCGATCTGGCCTTTTTGTAACATATCCGTAATGTGAGCAACGACTTCCAGGCTATGAGAAACCATAAAAAGCTGAATTGGGCGTTCCTTAATGATATGGATCACTTCAGCCAATAACATTCCCAATGTCTGCGGATTTTGAAATGCCTCCGGTTCTTCCCAGAGCAACAGACCCGGCGTATCATGATCGACTTCAGACGCCATTGCGACTAATGGCGTCAATAATTTAAACACGCTGCGCGCACCATCACCAAAGGCGTCGATCGGGAGGGCTGGGTGAGCTTCCGATGCGATCCAACCTTGCATCCATTGCCGATCCGGCCCAATCGGTACGAACTGCACAGTGAACGGATAGTCGAGATCAAAAACGGGACCAAAATGCTTGGCAATTTGCTGGGACCAACCCGGAACACTAAGCAAAATACGCTCATAAAACGCCAGGGGCAAATGGCCCTGGATGAGGGCCGAGTCATAAAGCAGCGTATGCTGAGGCAACGGCAGTTTTCCCTCCACTAGCCAGGCTGCGCTCCCCTTGTGATAGTAGGTCAGTTCAGGCCGCCAGCAAAAAAGAAGTTGCTTCTTATCCAATGGCTCAACCTCACATTGCATCAGGCTAGACGCCAAAATAGAAGCCGGATCACGCCCTTCAGTCCCTTGCTCCTCTCTTCTTTCGGTCATATCTATTTCTTGCGTCTTTAAGCCGAAATAGCCGGTGTTCTGCGCCTCGACTTCGTCGGCAAAATCTCCCTCGGGAGTCAGGTCGAACGCGGTGAATGGCACGTCCCGATCAGAGAGCGATACTTTCAAAGTACCACTATCAAAACGCACTATACTTTGATCACGCTCGGCGCTGTTGTGCCGGGCTAATATCCGTACCAACGGATGCTCACCCAACAAATCCCGTCTCGCGACTTGAACGTCATAGTGAGCCCTTCCCGTAGAGTCGATATCCATGCCACCCGCCGCGTGAGCCTCTGCCATTTTTCCGTAATCCACGTACACGCTAGCCGGACGACCCACGGTACTCGCCAAATACAACGCCTCGACCACCGCCGACTTACCCGAATTGTTCGGACCCACCAGAACATTAATGCGGCGAAACCGGTTCATTTCACCACGCCGGATACCCCGGAAGTTGCGGATCGCGAGACTCTCGATCATGTTCTACCTATGTTGTTCAGAAAGGTTGCCACATGGTGTGGGGTATGGGATTGCCACGGCTCGGGCTCGGGCGCCCAGGTCACCTGGGCAGGATAGCGGTAGCCACCCTCGACATGTAAGGCTCGAAACCAGTTCTGCGATTGTCCTAAGGCGCCTTGCAACGTCGTGCTAATCTCCCGGCGAACCGATTGCCCCGTCCGATCCTGGGGCATATAGGCCCAGCCCCGGATTTCCCATTCTTTCTTTTCCTCGCGACGATACGCCCAACTCAAGGCAATTTTGCTGCGCAACCGCCGATCCCTTCCCAAGGTGCCAAAGAACCAGTGCGGCAGGTTGTTTGACGACCAGCGTTGCTCATAGCGCAGATAGTTTCTCAGAGCCGGCGTGACCGGCACCATGCCATCATCGGCAAGTTGCTCCAAGAGACGCCACCGGTCGCGCCGCTGGCGCAGTTCGCGCACGCCGGGAACCTCGGTCCACCAATGATGATCGCGGGGCGTAAAGCGCAATTTGAAAAATGTGAAGGTGCGCAAGTCCGGCAAGGCGCCGATCTTTGAATGGTCTAACGGTTCCCAAGGAATCGGTCCCGGCTCATCTTGGAGTTGGGCAATCTTAAAAATGCCGTAACCGAGTTGCGGCCGCGGACCTAAGCTGCCCCAGGTTTCAAGAAACCGAAATAACGCCATAAGCCGCGACAGAACCTCCGGGTCACCCGTCACCCTCAGCGCCAGCTCCGCGATATGACCCGGCGGCAAATACCAGCCCCGAGTACGGCCATAGGGCTTGATGTTCAAACTGAGTTCTCTCTCCCACGTTTGATAGGGTGTACGCACTTGCAGCTGGAACCGCCGCCGCCATCCCGTCGTCCCAAAGCATTGGCAAGCCGGGCAAATCTCAGCTTTTGTCAACGCTTCCCAACGGTTTTTATCGTCGTTTATCGCCTTCTTAAATGTTGCCAGATGATCTCCGGACAGCGTGCATGGGCGCGCTGATGGCTCACACGCCTCGCCTCCCAGTCCGCGTATCATCGCTTCATACCACCAACGCAAGCTACCGATGAGACCCGTTTCGTGGAGACGATCCATGCGGCCGGACCGGACGCCGCCAGTCCATAAAGGTGTGAGGGTTTTCAGATACAGTTCCATGGATGCCACCGGGACGGGACACCGGTGCGTTGGGTATCCCGATAAGTTGCGCTAACTCACATCATACTTGAACAACTTCGCGGCATTGTCGCAGGTGATTTTTTGCCGCGTCGTCTCCGAGGCATTCGCGAAGATCCGATCCAGAAACTGCGGCGACTGCGGCCAGGTCGATTCGGCATGCGGGAAATCATTGCCCCACAACAAGTTGTCCTCGCCAATATGCGCCACCATCTCGACCCCCACGGCGTCTTCCATAAACTCGGCGAACATATTCCGATGCCAGATCTCACTGGGCAACAAGCCGCTGCGCGACCGCCAGCCGCCGGTCAGGGTCGGACGCTCCTGGTAGGTCAGATCCATCATCTTCAGCCAGTGGGGAATCCACGCCGTCTCGTGTTCGACCGTGCCAGCTTTGAGCTGCGGATAGCGATCAAACACCCCGGAGAAGATCATAGCCGTCAGCGAATAGCGGACCCAGTAATCGGCGTTGACCAAGCCCGAGGCCGTCAGATCGTTCGTATCCACCGTAAATTCGCAGCCGGGAATGCCGTGCCGTGAGGTGGCAATGTGCAACAACAACGGCATGCCGACATCCTGGGCCGTCCACCACAACTTGTCGTAAATGGCGTGGCGGTAGGGATAGTCGGGCAACGGATGCACGGGGATAAACATCCCAACCAGACCCAGCCGGGCGCAGCGTTCGAGCTCCAGACAGGCCTCATCAATGTTGTCAACGTTCAGCATGCCAATCCCCTTGAACCGGTCCGGGTAGGGCTTGCAGAAGTCGGTAATCCAGTCATTATACGCCGCACACAGAGCGGACAGGAGGCCGCTATCCTCGAGGTGATACCAGAAGAGGCCCTGGCTCGGTTGCAAGCAGGCGCCCCAGACGCCGTCGCGTTCCAATTCCTTCAGCATCTCATGGGGATCGTACGCCGCTTTGCGGACATCTTCCCACAGCCCGAGGAAATCGATGGCGGCGGGATCCTCAAACCGTCTGCCCGCCAGGATGAACGATCCGACCGTGCCAACCCGTATGCCATCGTAGTACCAGGCGTCGTATTCCTGGCCGCGGCGCGTCCGGTGCCGCTCCATCTTTGGCGCGCGGTCGCGGAATTTCGGCTCGATGCGGCTGCTATACAGATCCGGGGGCTCGACAATATGGGAGTCTGCCGAGATCACTTTGTAGGCCATCACGTGTCTCCTCTGCATGCCGCGTTGCTGCTTGCTGCTAGAATCGCTTCGTAGAAGTATGGTAAACATGGAGCGCAGTGGAGTCAAACCCAGCATGGGGGAAGGAGAGAAGGATGAAGACCCCGGTTGCGATCGTCGGATTGGGCAATGCCGGCTCTGCGCTGGCCAGGGCCCTGTCGGGCAAAGTGTCGTTGATCGGCTACGATATTGATGCCGCGCGCCAGAGCGTTGTCGCCGATTTAGCCATCGAGTGCGTCGAGTCGCTGGCGGATGTAGCGGCGCACGCCCGAACGGTTGTACTGTCTTTACCCAAGCCGGATATCTCGAAAGCCGTGGTGGCTGAACTCTTGGGCGGGGAGGTCAGACCCGACCTCATCATCGAGACGAGCACGATTACGCCGAAAGTGGCGGAGGAGCTGCACGCCATGTGTCAGGCGCACCACGTCAGCTTCGTCGATGCCGCGATCGCGGGCGGCGTGGCTGGCATGGCGGCAGGCACGACGACGTTCCTGGTCGGCGGCAGTGCGGAGGACTATGCCAAAGCGCACCCCATTCTGGACGCCATGTCCGAGACCATCATGCATTTGGGGCCGGTTGGCACGGGAATGGGCGCCAAAGTGGTGAACAATGCCATCATGCACGCCCTCATAGTGGTGTTGATCGAGGCCGGCGCTATGGCCTCGAAGCTTGGCATTCCGATGCAAACTCTGGTGGATATTCTGTGCCGGGAGGAAGGGCTAATGCGTCCGCTGACGCATCGTGTGCAGGAGCGCATGATGCAGGGCAATTATGAGGGCGGGATGTCGGTGTCCAATGCGCGCAAGGATTCGGTGTTGGCGCTGGAGACGGCGCAGGAGCTGGGCGTGCCGCTGTATGCCATCTTATCGTCGCACACGCCGTATGAGATTGCTGAGGCCAGTGGCATGGGACAGCTTGACTACGCGGCGCTGGCGACGTTGTGGGAGCATTGGTCGGGGGTGAATTTTATGGAGAAACCATAATACGACTCTGACAGGCGCGTGGCATCTCAGCCACGCCACAGATTCCCGTGCAGTCCGGGGCACCTCGTCGAGGTCATCGTACGCGCGGATGACGGTTTGGTCAAGAGCGAATAGCGGATTGCAGAGAAAAATTACAGAGTCACTCACACGAGTGGCATGGCGGGATTCGACTTTGACCTCATGGCCGAGAGGATTCTTCGTCGTGGTCGTGGCCGCAGAGGTGGTCTGTTGGAGCCTGCTCTGGCAAGGCTGATTGGGCCGCCAATTGCTGCAACTCTTCATATGCAATATCACAGATGCGTCTGGGACCACTGACGGTGATCTCAAAATTAGTATTTTCCAGTTGTCTCTTCCAGAATTCTGCGAGTTTTTTCCTGATGTTAATTGTTGATGGACCTGTCGCCCTTAGAGCCTGAGCTGCGGCCCGACGCACCTCTGCCTCGTTATCGGCCAAGAGGGACAGGAGGCGGTCGAGGACGTTCGGAGTGGCGGCGACTTGGCCCAGGGCACCAAAGGCCTGAGCGGTAGCCCGACGCACCTCCGCCTTGGGATCGGTCGAGAGGGTCAAGAGGCGGTCGAGGATGTTCGGGGTGGCGGCGACTTGGCCCAGGGCACCAAAGGCCTGAGCGGCTACCCTACGAACGCGTGAGTTGGAATCGGCCAAGAGAGTTAGGAGGCGGTCGACGATAACAGGAGTGGCGGTGGCTTGGCCCAGGGCTCCGAGAGCTTGAGTAGCGGCCCAGCGCACTTCCGAATTCGCGTCGGCCGAAAGGGTCAGGAAGCGGTCGAGGACGTTCGGGGTGGCGGCAGCTTGACCCAGGACTCTGAGGGCTTCAGTAGCGGCTCGACGCACGTCCGAATTAACATTGGCCGAAAGGGCCAGGAGGCGATCGAGGACGTTCGGGGTGGCGGCAGCTTGACCCAGGGCTCCGAGAGCCTCCGTAGCGGCTCGACGCACGTCCGAATTCGCATCGGCCGAAAGGGTCAGAAGACGGTCGAGAACAGTGGGCGTGGCAGCTTGACCCAGAGTTCCAAGAGCCTCCGTAGCGGCCCAACGCACGTCCGAATCGGTATCGGTCGAGAGGATTAGGAGGCGGTCGAGGACGTTCGGGGTGGCGGCAGCTTGGCCCAGGGCTCCGAGAGCCTGAATAGCGGCCCAACGCACTTCTGCTTCGGCATCGGCCAAGAGGGTCAGGAGGCGGTCGACGATAACAGGAGTGGCGGCGACTTGGCCCAGGGCTCCGAGAGCCTGAGCGGCGTCCCGACGCACGCTTGCCCCGGCATCAGTCAAGAGGTTCAGGAGGTGGTCGAGGATGTTCGGGGTGGCGGCTTCAGACCCGATCTGCTGTAGTGCCTGCAAAGCCAGTCTCAGCAAGTTCTGATCCTGACTCGCAAGGCAGCGAAGCAGTTCCTCACGAATCTGTGAGCCTTGAACCGTCGGTATCGCATAAGTAAAACGTTCGACAACTTCTTGCCGCTGGCGTTCGTAAGGCGTTGTATGCCAAAGGGATATGAGATTGTTGAGCAGTTCTTGCCGGAGCGTGTCCTCGATGCCAAGGGAGCCCACATCGGCCAGCGCACGGCAGGCGAAGAGCAGGTCACGTTGCAACACGCTTTCCAGCCAATTGCCTTTGTGGCGGATTTTATGGATGAGGTCGCTGGTTAGTCTACGGGCGCGTCGGCCGAAGTGGCGTACATCACTGAGATGACCGACTTCCAGCAGGATGACTTCTTGCCACCATGGATCGTGCAGACGTTCGAGCGTATATTCGATGTAGTCATCACCATCAGCGATGGCGCGTGCGGCTAGATATTCCTGAAATGTCAGGTGCGAAAAGGCATACACGCCAACCTCGCGTTCCACGAGCAAGCCTGCACGTTCATCGATGACGCGCAAAAACAGTTCTGCACGGCGTCGCGCGGTCTGCTCGTTGTCGCCAAACGTCGTGGCGAACTGGTGTGCGATTTCCCTTTCTAACTGCGTTTTGTCCGCTTCTATGCCTTGCGTACCGCGCTCGTGAAACCAGAGCGCAATGGGTTCCAGGAGTGTCCGTTTTTCGCTGCGGGTCAACTCGCCATAGGTTGCGAGTTCGCGTGCTGCTTCGCCCCCTTTAGTTTGATCCCAATAGCCCAGGAGCATATCCGTACATTCGTCGTAGAGCTCGGCTCGGCGTTGCGGCAATCCTACACCGCGTTGATGCACCATAGCGAGCACGGAGAGCAAAAGTGGATTGGGCGCCAATACCTTCACACGTGCATCGGCGCGGATGGCTCGCAACAAGTCGTCGGCCTGGCGCTCGGCCTCAGCGCTGGAATCGGGGGTGTCACCGAGGCGGTCTCGCGTGACGGCAGAATACCAATTATGGGCGAAGACGGTCATATCCTCATCGTCAAAATCACGTATCAGGCGATCCGTGAAAAGGGGGGTTAAACGCTGCTTCGCTTCGCCTTCATACCCGCGTGGGCGTGAGGTGACCATATAGCGATTGCCGGGATGGTCACGTGCAAAGGCTGCAATGGCTTCGGTAGCCCGACCGCGCTTGAGCGGATCGGCGACTTCGTCGAGGCCGTCGAATAACAAAATACAGTTGCCAGCGTCGATATACCGATGAAAGAAATCGTCGGGCAGGTTCAGATAGGGGGCGATCGCATGCATATGTTGGTTAAGAAATCGGTGGATCAATGTCGCACCGATGTCTTGCAACTCGCCCTGTTCCTTTAGGTTGTCCAGAAAACGGCTGAAGTCGCGCAAGGTAATGAGGATAGGTAATCGCTTCTCATCTACCTGCAACCGTTCCCGGGCCATATGACGGGCAAAGGTGAGGGCGAGATACCTGAGCAGCGTGGTTTTGCCTGCCCCCGGCGCTCCGATGATGACCAAACGCGCATAAGCCGTGAGCGCATCACTGACGGAAAGGTTGACTGGGCTTTCTTTAGCTGCATGCGATCCAAATGCCTCCCAAACACGCGATTTGCTTGCCTCATCCGGGTCTTCTGTTTCAATATCTTCATATGAGAGAAATTCCTGAAACCGTTGTTGGGGTTGGGTCGTTGTGAGTTTGACAAAGATCCGTTCCAAGTCCAACGCGAGCGGCGTGTCGGAAGAGACGGAATAAAGTGTGAGTTTGCCGTAGCGGTCAATGATGTGCTGGCGATAGAGTTCTTCCAGGCGGCCGTAATCAGCTAATGCCGCGGAGGTGCGTGTAGACTCGGCTAAGGCTGCATCACTTTCAGGGAAACGTCCGAGTTGTTTAAGAACAGACGCCAACTGCTTGTTGTATTCCGCAGCGAGGGCCAGTTGGAGGTTCGGGCGTTGTAACATCTCTTTGAAGCGACGTTCTTGGCTGCGAAAGGCTTCCGCTTCCGCCAGCGGGAGTTTTCCGAGAGGCGTTCGCGCCACATGCCAGCCATCGGGTAGGGCAAACGTGACACTAGCTGTGAGCCAATCGGCGAAGTCAGGCGCTTGTTTCAGCACATCGGTATAGGTTCTCGAGGTCATCCAGAGCACAACAGTGCTTTTCGTGTAGATGATGTCCTCCCGGTGTGCATTAAGAAAATGTAGCGCGGTCTCGTATTGATCCTGATCATGTTGGGCTAATTCGTCTAAACCGTGGGCGAACACGCAGCGAGGTAGATCGTCCCGTAAGGTGCGACAGAAGCGCGGTAGGCTCAACTGCTCGGTTTGGGCATAGTCGAACTCATGCAGCGCATACTTCCCGCTCAACTGCTCACCGAGTTCGGCACTCGCTTCACGCCGTAGCACGGCGTCATCGACAGTCGCCACGATAAGATGTGCCCGACTGCTATCCCGCACATCGATCACGATATACTGAATCGGTTCGAAGAGCCGGCCATCAGGGGCGAAGAGTTTGTTCATCGGCCACGCCTTCTTCTATACATCATCCAGCAAATCATCCCAAATGAGTGGATGGACATCGTACCACACTCTCCGATTGCGATATGCGACAATGAGCAGACCGTGAATAAGCTCATTACTCACTTGGGTATTCTCTGGCCGCTTTGTCTGACGTACGTTACGCAATTCTTCAGTGGTTTCTCTAGTCAGGCGCTTGGCTAATCGTGCAGCGTAGTCGTCGATGGCCTTCTGCGCCGCAGCACGGCTGATCTTGTCGAGTCCCTCGCGCTCGCTCGCTTTGCTCGCATCGGCCACCAGCTCGATCAACCACCGCATGACGCCGCCGCTCTTGCCAATCATCAGGGCGAGCACATCGGGTTCGAAGATGTCGTCAGGCGTGAGAGACAGGGTTTGAAGTCGCTTCCCCACTACCTCTCGCATCATGGCATAGCCCGGTTCGTACGGCTGATCGTCCGCGCTTCTTTCGTAGAGTTTAACGTTGGGCAGAACATACGATTTGCTTTCTTCTTCTACCTGCCCAAACATGAGAGAATTAGCAATCAGCATGGGTACGGTGTAAATAATACGGCACATTGGCCCATTCAACGCCCGGCTTTCCAAAAAAATCAACCGAGCTTGTTCCCATCGTTGCAGTTTGTCGAGGCCGTCAACCACGACAAGGGCGGGTTTGTCGCCCTGCGTTTCGACATCGCCGATAATCAGGTTGACGTTATTGATGATAGTTTGCACCTGTGGCTCGATTTCCCGCTTGCTAGCAACTTCCTCACTTACACCTGATGTGAACGTAAACGGTCTCAGTGCAGCCTCAGCCAGCTTCTCACCTAAACCAGCGCCGAGTAGACTGGCCCCGAAACAAACCAGTCCCTTAGCCAATTCCGTGACATTCAGCGCATTTTGCTCACGTTCTTGCATCTGATAGGTGACCGTGTATACCGAACGTGCTAGTTCTTGGAGATGACGTGGGTCGGGACGGAGCCCTTCTTGCTCGGCCACCTGAAAGATCGTAGCGCCGAGCAAGTAGAGAAGATCGATCTGGTTGGCCTTGCGGCTGTCGAGATTATGGTCAATGTCGAAATAGACCACAAAATAGTCCTGGGTAAAGTGATCGAGCAAGCGCAGGAGCATCGAACTTTTCCCACTGCCACGATGCCCGGTGAAGAAGACGATGGGAGGCTGAATAAGCTGCGCAGTTTGGCGCAGATCGATCCGCATGTCCCCGAACGGGCTGTGTTCCCGTTCTTGGTAGAAATCACGGCTGCGTTGTCCGACCAGTATCTCATTGTGATTGAATACACTGCGGAACTGATCCCAAAATTCTATCGAACGCGCCATGCGTGCTCCTTGTGTGCCATGTAATCCCTTTCACCCCTGGGGCGCATTGAGCACACGGATCGGTTCACCCTTGAGAAACGCCTGTATATCTTCCAGCGCCTCTCCGTAGAAGACTCGATACGTTTCTTCCGTAACATACCCCATGTGCGGCGTGATCACAATGTTGTCCAGCCGCCGCAGAGGGTGATCCAAAGGCAGGGGCTCAAGGTCAAAAACATCTAGCGCAGCACCCGCAATAGTACCCTGTTCCAGCGCCTGAATCAGTGCCGCTTCGTCTACAATCGGTCCGCGCGAGGTATTGACGAGATAGGCTGTCGATTTCATCTGGCCCAATTCCCCGGCTCCCACCAAGCCACGTGTGCGGTCGCTCAACACGAGATGAATCGTGAGGATATCGGAACGTGAAAGCAACTCGTCTTTGCTCACGCGCGCCGCGCCACCTGCCTGCGCGCGTTCTGCCGTGAGATTCTGACTCCAGGCGATGACGTCCATACCAAAGGCATTGCCGACGGCCGCAACTTGCGAGCCGAGCCGGCCTAGGCCCATGACGCCCAGCGTTTTCCCTTGTAAGCTCAGGCCCATACTGACTTGCCAATGTCCCGAGCGCGTGGCGTGATCCTCACGCGGAATCTGCCGCACGATGGCCAGGATCAACCCCCAGGTGAGTTCCGCCGTGGGATAGGGGAGCCCACCCGTGCCGCAGACCAGCGTATGGCAGTCGCTCGCCGCTTGCAGGTCAATGGCGGCGTTGCGCATCCCGGCCGTAATGAGGAGCTTGAGGTTCGGCAGGCGTTCGAGCAGGCGACGGGGAAACGGGGTGCGTTCGCGCATTGCCATGATGATGTCGAAGTCTTGGAGACGCGCGACCAGGGCGTCTCCCTTAAACAGATGATCTTGAAACACCTGAACCTCTGTATCGGGAGGCAGCGTGCTCCAGTCGGCCATTTGCATGGCCACATTCTGGTAATCGTCCAATAACGCCACACGGACCATGGTCAGACCTCCTATGTTCAGCGATGATCGATGTATCTCTACAGGCGGCGGGTGTCGTCTCGATGGCAGGCATCATAACGAAAGCGGCGAGTGTACGCCAGAGGCCCAATTTTGCTCCTGGGCTCTGTGTGCTTTATATTGGTAACGAGAGTCGAAACCGGGATACGAGTCGAGATGGAACGCCTCAGAGAGTAGAGAACCAAGCGCGCGTGAGACGGCGCCGCCTGTCTAGGCGGACCGAGGCGTGTCTGCAGAGGTAGGAAATGACGCGTTATGGCAACACCTCCTGCTGGCCATCGGATTAACCTGCATCGATCGATCGTCTTCAAAAACATTCTGCTGTTTGTCCTGATTCTTCTCGCGGTCGTCATTCCGCTTGCGCTCAGCCATTATGAAGATAGTCGCGACGCAGAGATCGAAGCGCTAGCCGCGAGGCTTGAGGTCGCTGCCGAGCGGGGTCTGGCCCGGCTCGATCCCATCGCGGTCGTGAGCATGACCGAGCCGGAGCATAAACGGTCACCCGTGTATCGGGGCATTCTCCGCACCCTGCGGAGCTTGGAAAAGGAGTTTGAAGTCAACGATGCCATCCTCATGCGTCGAGAGGATGATGGCCGCTATTCCTACATTGCCGTGGGCAGTGACGATTTTGACATTGGGGAATACGTGCAGATTCATGAATGGTTTCCGCCAACGTATCAGGCCACGGAAGCAACCTGGCAGAAGGGCGCCATCATTCATAGCAAGCTTTTTGGGGGGAAGGTGATTGATGAGGATGTGCCGGAGACGCTGCGGTTTTTCTGCCGCCTGTTCACCTTCACCCGTGTCAGCAACACGCGCCTTTGGCATCGTGCCTGCAGTCCTGCGGGCACCAACTATAATTTCGATTTTGACTTGCCACAATTCGTGCAGATCAACGCCCCGCTGATGCTTGGCGATGAGGTCGCCGCTATTTTAATGCTGAATAAGTTTGCCAATCCTGTGGCGGCAGCCGTGCGGGCGAAAACCTTGCGTTTGATGCTTCATACAATCGGGATTGTGGTGGTGGGATTGACGCTCTTTGGCTATGCCTCGGCCCGCATGTTACGCCCACTGAAAAACCTCACGACGGCAGCGGGCGACGTGGCCCAGGGCAATCTCGATGTCACGATTCCCCCAGCCCGTAGCCGGGATGAGGTGGGCCGCCTGACCGGGACCTTTGGCACCATGCTCGACGGCTTGCGGCAGCGCGATTTTATTCGCGATACCTTTGGCCGCTACCTCAGTAAGGAGATCGTTGAGGAAGTCTTGGGCTCTCCTGATGGCCTGAAGCTAGGCGGTGAGATCCGCAACATTACGATCCTCGTGTCCGATTTGCGCGGGTTTACCTCTATGACGGCGCGCTTATCGCCGCATGACGTGATCGATATCTTGAATCGCTACCTCGGCGCCATGGTCGATATTCTGACGACCTATCGGGGAACGGTCGATGAATTTCAAGGCGATGGTATTTTGGCCTTCTTTGGCGCGCCGTTTGAGGCAGCGGACGATCATGAACGCGCCGTGGCGTGTGCCATCGAAATGCAAACCGCTCTGGTGCACATCAACGCCGAGCAACACCGCCGTGGCTTGCCTGAACTCCATATGGGAATCGGGATCAATACCGGCGAAGTCATCGTCGGCAATATCGGCTCGGAAAAACGGACGAAATACGGGGCGGTGGGCAGCACGATCAATGAGGCCTACCGGATCGAATCCTATACGGTCGGCGGTCAAATCCTGATCAGTCCCACGGTCTACGAACACGTGCGTAGCCTGGTGCAAGTCCGGAGCACACAGGATGTCCAATTTAAAGGTCTCAGCGAGGCGGTAACATTGTATGATATTGAGGCGTTACAAGGGCGCTACGCCTGTGCTCTGCCAGAGAGAACACCCGAGGATTTCATCACGCTTGCCGCGCCATTACCCGTCATTTGTTTTCCGGTGGAAGGCAAAACCGTATCGGAGCAGGCCTTGCGTGGCACGATTACCCGCCTGGCCGAATCGTCTGCAGAAGCGGTATTCGACGGGCCGGTGACGCTCCATAGCAATATTCAGCTGCGCTTGGAGCCTCCCGAGCCTGTGGAACTTTCCGAGGTCTATGCCAAGATTGTGGTGCTGATACAAGACACCGACACCGTCACGCCAGCGCATGTGTGTCTCGGCTTCACCTCACTCCCTGAGGATGTCAAAGCCTTTCTGGAACAGCAGCGGAATGCGGAATGCGGAATAGAAGGGATCCGGTGATGGTTGAGAATCCGATGCGCCTCGATAGCGCTGCTAAGAGATGACGCCAACAGGAGGCCGTATCATAAACGTCAGTATACCTTACAACGCCATGTCTGTACGTCTATCAGCTCCGCGTGTCATTTCCCGCATTCCGCATTCCGCATTCCGCATTCCGCATTCGGGATCTTGCCGCCTGTGCGCCGGTGTTTTTCTATGCCGTGTGACAGGCATCTATCATCGCCTCGACCAGACCCGAAATCGTGTACTCTGTGGCCACGACGTCAACGCGCAGGCCCCGTTCGCGAGCGGTATCCGCCGTGATGGGACCAATGGTGGCCACGAGTGCATGGGCCGCCAGGGCTTGGGCGCGTTCCGGCCCAACTTGATCCAAAAAATGGTGCACGATGCTGCTCGATGTAAAGGTCAGCATATCCACCCCTGTATCGAGCGCAGCGAGGTCTGCTGTTGTGGGGTTGACGCGGATCGTGTGATAGGCTGGCACTTCGACGACATCGGCCCCGGCATCCTGGAGACCGGTGCGCAACGCATCACGGGCGATGTCAGCTCTTGGCAAGAGAAAGCGTTGCCCCACGGGGTTGGGAATGGCCTCTACGAGCGCCTCCGCAACATAACGGCCGGGCATCACCGCCACTTGCAGGCCCTGTGCCTCGATCGCCTGCGCGGTGGCTGGGCCGATAGCTGCCAGACGTATCGGAGTCCATGCCTGGGTTTCGATCCCGAGCCGCTGCAGCCGCTGCCACACGTGTTGCACGCCATTTACACTGGTGAAGATCGCCCAATCAAAGCTTGCAAGCTGGCGTAGGGCTGCGTCGAGCGCGGCATAATTGTCGGTTGGGGGTACAATACGAATCGTTGGAAAGGCGAGTGGGATCGCGCCCAGTGCCTGGAGACGCTGTTCGAGTTCGGAGGCTTGCTCCCGAGCTCGTGTGACGAGGATGCGCTTCTGCTGCAGGGCATCACTGGCGCGGGTGTGGTTGGGCTGGCTCGCGGAGCTCTCCATGAACGCTCATTCTCCTTCGGAAAGATATGACGACACCTGTTGATCACGGTTGCTTTATCATACCGTGCGTTGACAGGCGGATCCAGCTTGATCCCTCTGAGCTATGACCGATGGATGGCCGCAAAGAGTGCGGCGTATGGTAAATGAGTAAAACGTATGCGAATCGTCAAGACGCTGAGACAACGCCAGTGTTGCGGGTATAGCCTGTGGCTAGGCGTCATGTTGCTCCATCTGGGCTGGCCCCATGTGGCTGAAGCGGCCGAGGCCGAGATCGATTGGTCCCGCATCCTGGCTGGCGAGGTGATCGTCGCTGCGGTGAAAAACCGTGCCGGCATTCCCGGCGTGCGCGTTATGTTTGCCGTCACGGCGCCGCGACAACAGATCTGGTCGGTGCTGGTGGATTACGAGAATTTCCCGCGTATATTCCGCGGCATCAAAGAACTCCGCGTGCTTGAGCAGGATGCCCATGGGGCCAAAGTTTGGTTTCGTACGCCGGTGGCGTTCATGGATTATCGCTATGTCTTGCATCGCCGCTATGTCGAGCCCGGCCGGCGGCTGACATGGACACGGCTCTCCGGAAGTTTTCAACGTATCGCTGGCGGATGGGAAATCCGCCAGACGCCACGGCGCGGCATGCAGTTGCTCGTCTACGAGTCCTTTGTCAAAATCGGACAGTTGGTGCCTACCCAATTTGTGCAACGTGGCGCTTTGCGCCGCGCTCGTGAGATGGGCGTGCGTCTACGCACCTAGATCGAGAATCCTCCCACGGCAGAGTGAGAGCTGATATATTCTGCAGGAAAGAACAAACGAAATGGAACATGGAGACACCCGATGAGACTCGCAGGCAAAGTCGCCCTCATTAGCGGTGGCGCCCGTGGTATGGGCGCCACCGAGGCACGGTTGTTTGCGGCCGAGGGGGCGAAGGTTGTCCTTGGCGACATCCTGGAAGCCCAAGGCCGTGAGGTGGAAGCCGAGATCAAAGCAGCAGGTGGAGAGGCTGTATTTGTCCGGTTGGATGTGACCCATGAGATGGATTGGCAGCATGCAGCCGAAACCGCTGTCCGCCGCTTCGGTCAGCTTAACATTCTGGTGAACAATGCCGGCGTCAGTGGCCAGGGCCGTGTCGAGGACGTGACGTTGGAAGAATGGCGCCGGGTCATGGAGATCAACTCCACCGGTGTTTTCCTGGGCACCAAGACCGTGATCCCCGCCATGCGGCAGGCAGGCGGCGGTTCGATCATCAACATTTCGTCCCAGCTCGGTCTGGTTGGCGTGGACAATAGCAGTCCGCAATACCAGGCGTCCAAAGGCTCTGTCCGGCTCCTCACCAAAGCCACCGCCATCCAATATGCCCCGGAGGGCATCCGCGTCAACTCGGTGCATCCGGGGCCGATCGAAACGCCCATGACGGAAGCACGCCGGGCTGATCCGGAGGTCCGAGAGCTGACCATCGGCCGCATCCCGATCGGCCGCTATGGCCAACCCGATGACATTGCGTATGGCGTGCTCTTCCTGGCGTCCGATGAATCGTCCTTCATGACGGGGAGTGAGCTGGTCATCGACGGTGGCTGGACGGCGCAGTGATCGGCCGGGACATATAGATTTAATTTTGTTTCGGCACTTACTAGCATCAGCTCACGTCGTACATGTTGATCGCATCGGCATCGAATGTTAATCCGAGTCCGGGTTTTGATGGCACGACGATGTGGCCGTCTTCGATCGCCGGGGTTTCTTCGTACAGCCGTAACGTCCAGGGCATATACTCCACGGTGAGTCCGTGCGGGATAGCGGCGACGAGGTGGACGTGGATTTCCGGGATCAAATGGCTGACCACCGGCACGTTAAACGCTTCTGCCATCCCGGCGATTTTCATCCACTGCGTAATGCCGCCAGCCCGCAGCAGATCGATCATGACGATATCGATCGATCGCGCTTCCAACATGTGCCGGAACGGCCGGATGCCATAATGATATTCCCCGGCGCAGATCGGCGTGGTCAGCGCATCGGCCACGCGCGCGAGTCCCTGATAATCATCGTGGGCCACGACGTCCTCCAGCCAGAACAGGTGGTATTCCTCTACCCTCTGGCCGATCTCGATGGCCTGGTTCACATTCCAGAGCTGATTGATATCGCACATCAGGTCGATATCTTCACCGATGCCCTCGCGCAGGGTGCGGATGCGCGCCACCTCCCGCGCCACGGTTGGCTCTGCTCCCATCTGGGTCTTCATCTGTTTAAACCCCATATCGACGAGCCGTGGCCCGGCATCCTTGAGATAATCCGTTGGCATCGGCCGCATCAACGCGCCGCTGGCATACGTCGGCACGCGGTCGCGGTGGCCACCCAACAAGGTGCACACCGGCTGCTGCAGCGCTTTGCCTTTAATATCCCACAGCGCGATATCGATTGCCGAGAGCGCCAACGTAAAGAGCCCTCCCGGACCCGCACCACTCGCCGCCTGTCGCAGTTTGGCCGTGATCGCCTCCACCCGCATGGGGTCTTCTCCGATAACCAGCGCTCCCAACCCGCTCACCGCTTCCCGCAACGCCCGCGTCAGCGGACCGCCGAAAAAGGTAATCCCGATGCCTTCGATGCCCTCATCCGTGGCCAACTCCAGCGTCACAAATTCCCGTGTCTCATGTGTCGGCGGCAACCCCACCACTAAATGATTATCCGCCGGGGTTTGTAACACGCGTGTCTTCACCTGCGTGACTTTCATTCTCGCCTCCTTCTCAGGTCCATGCTGACACCTATCCTGTGGGGAGCGAGTATACACCGTCTCGCGATGCGAAACCAAAACGCTTCTGACGCGGTGCAGGGAAGGAGATATTTATAGGCCTCTGACTATCGGACCGCATCGGACCCGCGTGGGTAGGCGCACAATACAATATAGTTGCGATTCCGCTTGCTTCTTATCGGCCAGCGTGGAAGCGGATGTGAACCGTTGCGGGTGGCCATGTCATCATAAGATAAAGACTATCCGCAGGCTCAAACTGGCATGGGGTTGTGCTGGATTATCGTCGTGCTATGATGAAGGGGGATGACCCTCCAGCTTTCCATATCTCACGATGAAATCTCACGATCAGACGCGGGCGAGGCAAAGGGCAATGGTTATTATCCTCATGGGGGTTGCAGGATCGGGTAAAACGACGGTAGGACAGGGTCTTGCGACTGCGCTCGGTTGGCCGTTCTACGATGGTGACGACTTCCATCCGCCAGCCAATATCACCAAAATGACACACGGGCTCGCCTTGACCGATGCGGATCGTGAGCCCTGGCTTCGGGCCCTACATGCGCATATTGTGGCGGTATTGCAGCAGGGTGCGCATGCAATCGTGGCGTGTTCGGCCCTCAAGCATGCCTATCGCACCCTGCTCGTGGGGGATCTGAAGGAGTGGATACATGGGACACAAACGCTGGGCGCTTTCCGTGCCACTGGACGGATTCACGTTAGCCGAGCATGGTGAAATAGCACGCGAAGCCGAACGGCTTGGGTATACCGATGCCTGGTCTCTGGAGATCGATGGGGTGGACTGTTTTGCGCCGCTGGCCGTCGTCGGCATGGCCTCGGGCCTACGCGTCGGAACGGCCATTGCGAATGCGTTTACACGCGGGCCGGCCACCCTGGCGTTGAGCGCGGCGAGCCTTGCCGAGATTGCGCCGGCGCGATTTTGCCTAGGTATCGGTTCCGGCTCCCGGCCCATTGTGGAAACGTGGAATGGCGGTACCTTCACGCGGCCGGCGACTCGTGTACGTGAAATGGTGCAGTTTTTACGTCAGACATTCGCGGGCGAACGCGTTGTCTTTCAGGGCGAAACCTTGACAGTCAATGGATTTCGGCTGGCGCGCTCGCCTACCGCACCGATTCCCATCCACGTCGCTGCCCTGCGGCCGGGAATGCTACGCGTCGCGGGTGAAGTGGGTGATGGAGCGATTCTGAACTGGCTGTCGGTGCAAGACGTGCCGCGATCGGTTCAGGTGGTGCGGGAAGCTGCGGCGCAGGCCGGCCGTGACCCGGCCGCGATCGAGATGATGGCGCGCCTGATGGTCCGTCTCGACCCGCCAGGGCCGGAATCCGACCAGTTCGTGCGCCGCGACATCACGACGTATATGAACGTGCCTGTCTACAAAGCATTTCAGGAATGGCTCGGACGGGGGGAGCTGTTGCAGCCGATGTGGCGAGCCTGGAGTCAAGGCGATCGTCGGGGTGCATTGGCCGCCATTCCGGACCAGGCGGTGCAAGAACTCACGCTGCGCGGGTCAATGGAAGCCATCCGGGCGCATGTTCGCCGTTATATGGATGCTGGTGTCGACACCGCCTGTCTGCACCTTTTGACGATGGAGCGGGAGCCAAGGCGCAAACGCGAGACCATCCTGGCCGCGGTCCGTGCTCTAGCGCCTGTTGTTGCTAAGCTGACAACTGAGAGCTGATCATCATGGATGCGTTGCTTGCGGTCGATGTCGGGCTGCGGACCGGTCTTGCCTTCTATGGGCGGGACGGCCGGCTGGGATGGTATCGTTCCCACAATTTTGGTACCGCGGCTCGCCTGCGGCGTGGTGTACGGGGACTCCTCGATGATATGCCAGACCTCGCCTGGCTCGTCTTGGAGGGCGGCGGCCCGCTGGCGGAGATTTGGAAGCGTGAGGCCACGCGCCGTGATATCTCGGTGCGCCACATCAGCACAGAGGCATGGCGGCGGCGGTTACTGTATTCCCGCCAGCAACGCAGCGGTGTTGCCGCGAAAGCGCATGCCATAGAGGTCGCATGACGGGTCATTGTGTGGTCGCACGCGCGCCGGCCTACGACGTTGCACGACGACACGGCTGAGGCGATTCTTATTGGCCTATGGGGCGCGCTTGAGGTGGGCTGGCTGCTCCACTTGCCCGAGGCGGTGAGATGCTAAGGCGGCCAACACGGAAACTTCTGTCGTAGAGCCGTGTTTCGTGATATCTTATGCCAGTAGGGCCACCTCAGGCCAGGTTGGTTCTGTATCAGCATCCGTCGCGCTTATACTGACAGTATCCAGGAGGAGTTCCTATGCGCAGCAATACGCTTTCCAGGCTCTGGTTGCTGTCTAACTGCTACGTTAGACATTCCTGGAGGCCAATACGGTTTGCGTTGTTGGGGCTACTCTGGCTGTTCGTGACGGGACTCATGGCCCCTGTGGGCAAAACCGACATAGCTGCCGCGCAGCGGACGGACGCCGGGAGCCGCATCACGGAGGCGTGGCGTCAGGTCTATGCGACGCAAGCTGACACCGCTGTGCCGTCCCCGTCCTCTGGGCCCCCTCCGTCATTGTTGGAATACGTTACGTTTAGCCTTGGCGGGGAATATACCTTCAATACGGTCGATTTCAGTAACGATCCGACCGTCAGTTTTGTGGTGGATGACGGGCCGGATTTGACACTGACGCCGGATGGCGTGTCGTTCCCGCAAGTGTTCGAGTCGAACGATCATAAGTTCGATGCCTATACCGCTTTGAGCACGCGTGGCTTCGGTCACAGTCGTGTGAACACCTACATCTCGGCGATCTTGCAACATGATTTGGATGGGACGACAGCGGGCTCACCTTTTCAGAGTATCCTCGACGATCACGATGGCGACAAACTCGATTTGTCCAATGCGTTTATCGAAATGAACGGCTTGTCGGCCGCGGGGGCGCTATCGCACATGCAGGTGCGTCTTGGGCGCCAGTTTCTGCCCGACTTGCCGGTGGCATATCTCGGTAGCGCCGTGATCGATGGCGGCCGGTTTGCCTATAACGATGCCCGACTCGATATGGCCCTGTTTGCCGGACGCTGGGTCCCTTTCTATGATGATGCCTCCCAGGTATTCATGGGCGGCGGCCGCATGGCGTACCAAATTTTCCCCAAACCGGCATCGCCCGTCGGTCTGGCGCCCTATATCGAATTTGTGCATTTCAACGACACGGAGCAAAGTATGACCACGAACCGGCACACGTATGGCGTGCAGGGGCGGTGGAAGGCGCTGGAGGTCGATGGGTATTTTGCCTTTATCGATGAGGAGCCGATTGAGGGTAGCCTGCGATTCAATTATATCTCCGGTAAATGGTCGGTCTACAGTCGTCCACGCGAGCGGGTCAGCTCTGATGATTTCACCTTTGATCTTTTCCTGACGAGCGAGGATTTGCGACGGAGTAACCGACTGGTTCTGGGAGCGCTGTCGCCGGCAACGGAATTTACGCTCGATGCCGACTATCAACTCCTGTCATGGCTGACGGTGGTCCGAATGGGGTCGGTCCCGTCCCAGGTGCGTGCCGCCTCGGCAATACGGACGAACATACGGCCTTTGGGACCACTGTTGTCTGAGAGCTCGACCCCGGTGCCGGCATGTGCTTCCGTCAACAAATAGACGAAGCGCCCAGGTGTTCCGACATGTCCCGATTGCCCAATGGTATAACCGGCATGGAGAATCCGCGCTAGGTCGGCCTCAAAATTCTGCGTCCAATAAGCGACATGCTGCAGGCCTTCATGCCCCGCCTGCAGGAAATCGAGATACATCGATGGGGCCTCGTTGCGTTGTTGGATCAACTCAATTTGCAACGGTCCTGAATTGGCCAATGCGATAGACACCGTAACCGGTGACGGCTCGCCCTTGTAACGGAAATCTTCAATCGGCGCCCGTTCCACATAAAACCATGGTCCAACGCCCAGTACGTCGATCCAGTGCCGCATGGCGGCTTCGATGTCGCGAACGACGTACCCATTTTGCGTAATGGCGCCAAAAAGACGGCTCATATCATGTTCCTTTCCTAACTCGTGCAGCAGCCGATTGTGTCTCAGTCGTCATGGGAGATCCCCATGACACCCTCGACGTTTGAGGGGGCTATGCGGGAAATGCTCCGCGTGTTAGCAGCCGGTCGCGTCGTGCTCAGCCGTGGTTCCGCCGGTGTGCTCGAAACCCGCCTCGCTTCGTACGGGCACATGTTATTGCAAACACCGCTCGTATCAGTGTTTCAGAAAGGTTAGACAGCTCATCCCTCTTCGTGCCACACCGAGATTCTAGCGCAATGCGTATTCCTCATCAAGGATTTCTTGCTCTAGGTCGATACTTCTTAACATTAACAACAGAGCTTTTAAAACAATAAAGCTTGTGAAAGTTCAATGAGAATATCGTATCGGATCGATAGGATCGTATTTTGACGTTATCTCAGTGATGACAAAGGAAATATTGCTTATGAAAAAGCTGTGCCATATCAGATACATGTCGCTGGTTGTCCTGGCTGCCGTTGGTGTGTTCTGTACTTCGGGGTATGCGGCAATGCGCGCGTCTAGTATGACGCAATTAGTTAAGGATGCCGATGCCATTGTGTTAGGCACTGTAGTGGATCAGGTGAGTTTTTGGAATGCGCAGCATACAGCGATTTATACCGATGTGACGGTAGCGGTTGAGAAGCCGATTGCCGGTGCGTCAGGAGCCAACGTCACCTTCCGAGTCGCCGGTGGCATCGTGGGGCCGATTGGTATGCGGACATCGAACGATCCGGAGTTTCGGCTCGGTGAACGGATCGTCGTATTTCTGCGTACTGCAGGGGCCATTACACACGTTGTCGGTCGAGCCCAGGGAAAATACGCGGTGCGAGACGGTCGGGTGTTGCAGCATGGACGCGCCATAGCTGTCGCGGATTTTCTCCAAGCCATTCGTGCGGCCTCTTCTGCTCAATAGCTGTTGGGCATTGTCATAGAAGGATGACCCCATGAAAAAAATGCAATGGCAGACTTGGCTTGCCATGTGGAGCCTAGGACTGGTGTTAACGGGTAGTGTGTCCGCCTTTACCCTGACGGGTCCGGTGTGGCCCGTCATACCACAACCGATGGGCGAGAATTGGCGCATCTGTCCGACCAGCATGCCAAGCGATAGTGTGCAACGGACCATCGATGGGGCGCTGGCGTGGAACTATGAGCGGTTCGAGTTTACGTTTGGGAGCCATGCCTGTTTGTCAGGCGGTACCTATCCGGAGTTCAATGACGTCAACCAAGTCGATTTTAGCGGGGGATTAGGACCCGGTGTTCTGGCGGAAACCATTGTGTTCTATCAGCCGGAGACGAATAGGATTCTAGAATGCGATATGCGCTTTAACAACACCGTGAACTGGTACACTGGTACTGGGACGCCAACTTCCTCATAGTTTGATTGGTGGACTGTAGCGGCGCACGAAATGGGCCACTGTCTCGGCCTCGACCATGATGATACCATTGTGCCATCACCTGTGATGGCTTCGTTATTGAGTCCTGGTGAGTTCTATCGCGAGTTGACTGAAGACGATTTGGCAGGGCACAACGCCATATACGGCGATCCCAAGGTGAAGCAGGATTTAGCGGTATACCATGCCGCGACGGGGGAGTGGCATATTCACTTCAGTGGGGATGGACAGAAGACCAAGGTCTGGGGATGGAGCCAGGCCACCGCGGCGCCGGGCGACTACGATGGCGATGGGGTGACGGATCTGGCGGTGTACCACGCGGCGACGGGGAGCTGGTATATCAACTACAGTGGCGGTGGCAGTACGACCGCCTCATGGGGTTGGGCGGCGGCTGTACCGGCACCGGGCGACTACGATGGCGATGGGGTGACAGATCTGGCGGTGTACGACGCAGCGACGGGTAATTGGCACATCAGCTTCAGTAGCGGCAGGGCAACGGTCGAGACCTGGGGCGGACCATCGGTTGCTCCGGCAACCGTACCGGCTGCCGGCAACTATGATGGCTCATGAGGTATGCGATAGGTGCAACACCCGTATAGTATAGGAGGAGATGCCTGAGCTTTCCTGCCTCGCATGCCTCCCATATAATCCTCATAAACATAAAAACAGTTGATTTTCAGGCGTTTTGAGTTGACCTCTTCTCCAACCCTCATTTCGACCCTCTCTCAAGCCAGGGAGCGGGAGCAAAATGGACAACTGAATTAGTCCTGCTGTTCTTACCCGATCTCTGGCTTGGCAACTCGTCCTGACCCTTTCTGAAACGCTTCGAGTTTCTGCATGGCAGCAGCGTCCGCAATTCCCGATGCCTAGCAACGGCAGCATGAAGGGGAAGTTGTTTTTCAGCGCCAAAGAGGAAGAGGATGATTATGCAAGGCATGCGGGCGGGAAATAGTGCATGGAGGCATCATACAAGTCATAACTTTGTTTCTTAAGTATGATTCACAGGCATCCGATACATATGAAAGCGATGTATGCACCCGCGGACGCAACAGCTGATCTTTGCCGTGGCAATGAGGTGCTTGGGAGGTTATGAATAACGCATGGGTCTGCTTGATAACTACCGGATAAAAAAATCCATGGCGAAATTGCTCTCCATACAGACCCCGGAAGACCCAGAGATGACTCGGCTGATTGCACGGTTGCAGCAGATAGGTCAACCCGTCATCCCGCAACTTCTTGAAGCCCTCAATACTGCTCATCATCGTGAAAATATTGTCGTCGCTCTCGTAACACTTATCGACAATGACACCCTTCCTATCTTTTTCTCCGCCCTGAATAACACCTCCTCACGTGTCATCGAAGGGCTTTTCGATGTCCTAAGGCGCGCAGAGACTTATGATCCGAATCAGCTGCTCGGTCTTTTTGCCAATCCGAAGTTACCGGGAGCAAAATTGGAGCAGCTGTGTCTCCATCACAAGCCTCTGCTGCAACCGCATGCCCTCTTGCGCGCTTTGCCGAACGCACACAAGGATCATCATACTTTCATCTTGCGCTTATTGGACTAGGTAGCAACGGAAGAAATCCTGCCCGAGCTCCTGCAGCATTTACGGTCGGATGATTGGTCGATCCGCCTCCACATTGCACGGACGCTCTGTCGATTTCGCACCAGCGCCATGCAATGGCATTTGGTTCGGCTCCTCGCAGACCCGCACAAACAGGTACGTCTCCTGGCCCTTGAAGGGCTCGTGGCCATGAACGCCCCTTTTGATTCCGGACCACTCTGCCGGCTCCTGAGCGATCCTGATACAACGGTCCAGCGGCAGGCGTTTGATGTATTACTGCGGATGTTCCAGGACGAATCAGAAGTCGTCCGCCAGCGGGCAGTAGACCGAAGTTCCCCTGGCAGAATAGGCGGAGGGTTAAGTAGATCAACAGGTTGGCCCAATTCAAAAGTCCATTTA
>CBCXVS010000036.1:0-35613 GCA_965178525.1 uncultured bacterium
GAGAGGGGAGTCGGTCTCAGGCAATCGGCGTAACTGCTTCATCAAGAAAGGAGTTGGCTTGACTTAAGGCCATTCGGCGCTGACGCACCAATAGGCTCTGATAGGCCGCATCCTGCACCACGGCATGTTTGAAGCGGTATGCCACCTCAGGAAAACAACGTGTCTCGTAGATCAACTCGATCTGCTTCAGGGTCTTAAGACTGGCCTCAAGTTCCGTGGCATCATGGATGAGGCGGCTGAGTACCGGCAACCCAAACTCCCGCCCGATCACCGCCGCGGTCTGCACCGTGCGCTTCACCGGTTCGGCTAATCGGTCGATGCGGGCCTGCATGATGTCGTGTATGGTCGCGGGAAACTGCTCCAGCTCCTCCCCACTCCATGTGAGATCGCCGTCGCCACACGTCACCAGACCCTGCTCCCGTAAGGTCTGGGTCACTTCCTCGATGAACAGCGGATTGCCATCTGCTTTTTCCTGGATGAGGCGCAAGAGCGCGACCGGCAGGTCTGGGCAGTCGAGGAGTCCCGAGACCATTGCACTGGACTCCGCCTCGGTCAAGAGGTGTAAGGCCAGTTGTGTGTAATACGCTTTGTCCCCCCAGGGCACGCTGTAGCCGGGCCGATGCGTCGTGATCACGAGCACACGCATATCGGCCAGGCTTTCGAGCAGCACCGTCAAACACGCCTCCGACGTCTGGTCAAGCCAGTGCAGGTTTTCAAAGACGAGCACCAGGGGGTGAAGCTGACTGCATGCCATGATGATCGCCCGAATGGCCTGGAACGTCTGCTGGCGCTTGTCTTTGGGCGTGAGGTGACACAAAGCGGCGTCCGCCCCCAGCAGGTCGAACAGAGCTTGCAGAAACGGCAGCATATCGGCGAGGGCCGGATCCAGCCGCTGCACCTCCTGACGCAGTTTTTCCTGGAGCCTCAGCGGAGGATCCTCGTCCTCGACATCGAAGATCATCCGGAGAATGTCCAGAAATGGCTGATAAGGTGTGGCCTGTCCATACGTCAGGCACTGCCCGGCGAGCCACGTGACGCGTCTTGCGGCGATCGAGGTGTGTAACTCATACAAGAGCCGTGACTTCCCTATCCCCGCTTCCCCGACGAGGCCAACCATCTGGCCACGTCCCGATTCGGCACGGGCGAGACAATCGTGCAACAAGGACAGTTCACGCTTGCGATTCACCATCGGCGTCAGGCCTTGTTCGGCACTGATTTCCAAGCGGCTACGCCACTGGCTCTGGCTGAGCACCTGGTAGGCCACCTACGGTTCCCGGCACCCATCGGCCTCTGTCAGCGTCACGGTCTTGCTGTGAATGTAGTCCTTGACCAAGTGATGGGCGGCCTCGGTGCATAGAATGGTTCCGGGTTCGGCCAGATTTTGCATCTGCGTCGCCAAATGGGTGGTATGGCCCACGGCAGTATAGTCCATACGCCGGCTGTCGCCGACGTGGCCCACCACGACGAGCCCGGTATGAAGTCCCAAGCGCATCTCGATTTCCACACCATGCTTACGGTAGATCTGCGCATTATAGGCACGGATCATGTCCTGGATGGTCAGCGCGGCCTGTACCGCGCGCAACGCATGATCCTCCAAAGCCATCGGCGCCCCAAAAAAGGCGATGAGCCCATCGCCCAGATATTGGTTCACCGTGCCTTCATACCGATGGATGGCCTCGGCCATCAGCTGTACCACTTCGGTCATGACCTCATGCAGATCTTCCACATCCAGCAATTGTGCCAAGTGAGACGAATCGGTCATGTCACAGCACAACGCGGTGCCTTGCTTCCGTGCCCCTTCCAAGACTGTGTGGGTCATGGGCGCCTGGTCCGCCAGGTCGCGGGACGTGGCACGGCGAGGCGGCTGTCCGATCCAGACCAGTACCCGGCCCTGTTCGTCGATGGCAAGCTTTTGGGTTTCAATGATTTCTTGTTTGAGAGCGGCAAGGAAATCATCGTCAAGAGCGCACCGGCGTTTCAGCGCCCGGTACGAAACCCGGCCCTCGCGCTGGAGCAAGGTAAGAACGTTATCCAGGAGCTCATCGAAAGTCATGACCGCGCTTTCATGATAAGAGGTACGTATGAGGGATGGATCTATTCACGAGCCTATATGAACGCGTTTGCCTTTGCTGTGATACCAAACACAGCAGACCTGTGAGCGATGTCACAAAAAAACGTGCGGTTCCCCCTTTTGTGAAAGGGGGGCGTTGAAGGAGGGCAGCCGATGCCGATGCCCCTTATGACATCGTGCGCAACACCTCCTCAACCTGGGCCAGATCCCAGCTCATCCCCAACTGCTGTAACAAATCGGTGGCTTGTGCCAGGTAGGTCCTGGACCGCTCCGCTTCGCCACGGCTCTGCAGCAGACGCGCATAGCTCATATAGGTCCGGGCCAGCTCCGGCTTGGTTCCAATCGTCTGTTGCAATGTGATGGCGTGCATCATGGCATGATCGGCTTGTTCCTGCGCCTCCGGCGCCGCGTTGCTAATGGCCTCAGCCAGAGTCCGGCAGGCCATGAACTGCCCGTATTTGTCCCCCGTGGCCTCGGCCAATGCCAGCGCGTCTTCACAGAGCGCGCGTGCCGTCTCCGCGTCCCCCAAGACGAGTAGACAAGAGGCCAAATAGGTTTTGGGCCACGCCAGAATGAACTGCGTGCCAAGCTGCTCGGCCATCGCCAAGCTCTCTTCGAGCAGCACACGCCCCTGCGCCGCGTTCCCGGCCATCATCGCCGCCCGGCCTTGCATAAAGGTCACCAGATAGATCCGAAACACATCTCCGACCTGCGTCGCGATCCGCCGCGCCTCGTCATAGTCCGCTAGCGTCTGCGCCCAATCCCCCCGCTGGTCGTGGATGGCGCCACGATACAGATAGGCGGCCGCTTCCGCAAAGGGATTGTGCAGCCCCTGGGCCAGCCGCAGTCCACGCTCCGCAAAGGCAAGCCCCTGCTCCAATTCGCCCAGAAAACCCAAGGCCCAACCGGCAAAGCCGGCGGCGGTTGCCTCCTCCGTCACGTTGCCGATCTGCTGCATCTGCTCGGCACTGCGCATCAGCAACTGACTGGCCTGCCCGTAGTCCGCCAAAATCCAATACGCCCGCCCCACCAAGTTGACGGGAGGCGCGGCCATCGCCTCATCGCCCAAGCGGTCGGCCATCTCCAGGCTCTGCCCGGCGTAGGCGAGCGCCGTCGGCATATCGCCGCGGGCATAGGCCAGGCGCCCGAGCCAATAGAGCACCTGGGCGGCGCGCACCTCATCCTGCAACGCCTCGGCCAGCGTGTGCGCCTGTTCTAAGTTGTGCTGATCGCGCTCCATGTCCTGCCGCGTCGCCCCGATCGCCGCCAATTTGAGGCTGGCGTCAATCTGCGCCTAGTGCGCTTCCGGCTCGGCCGGCAACGCCTGGGCCGTGGGGAGCGCTCGGGTGTAGTAGGTAGTGGCCTCGGCATGGGCATAGAGGCGTGCGGCCCGGTCGCCTGCCAGCAGGTCATAGGTGAGGGACTTGTCCGGATACTCGCTGAGGCTATAGTGATAGGCCAGTACCGCTGCCTGCTCCTCACCGCGTTCGCCGTAGAGATCTTCCAGCGCCTGCCCGATCACCCCATGCAGGACCCGGCGTTGGCGCACCAGCAGACTCTGATAGGCCGCATCCTGCACCACGGCATGTTTAAAGCGGTATTCTAGGTGGGGAAAGAAGCGCGTCTCGTAGATCAACTCCACCTGTTTGAGGTTCTCCAGGCTGTGTTCGAGGCTGATGCTCTCCTCGACAATGCGGCGGAGCAGGGGCAGTCCGAACTCCCGCCCGATCACGGCTGCCGTCTGCACCGTGCGTTTGACGGGCTCGTCTAAGCGGTCGATGCGCGCCTGCATGACGTCGTGCATAGTCACGGGAAACTCGTCCAGTACTTCCCCGCTCCACGCCAGATCGCCATTGTGGCGGGTCAGCATATCGCGTTCCAACAAGGCCTGGACCACCTCCTCGATGAACAGCGGATTGCCGCCCGCTTTGTCCTGAATGAGCCCCAACAGATCCGGCGGCGGCTCGTGAGAGTCCAGAAGGGTGGCGACCATGGCGCTGGTCTCGGTCTCTGTGAAGAGGTCCAAAGCCAGTTGCGTATAGTAGGCTTTATCCGCCCAGGGCACCGTGTAGCCAGGGCGATGCGTGGTGAGCACGAGCACGTGCAACTCGGCCAGACCTTCGAGCAGAGCCGTCAGACACTCTTCCGATGTTTGCTCGATCCAATGCAGGTTTTCAAAAACCAGCACATGAGGGCGTGCGCGGCTCCCGGCCATGACGAGGGCCTGAATCATATGGAAGGTCTGTTGACGCTTGTCTTTGGGCGTCAGATGGCGCAAGGTGGCATACGCCCCAGGCAGGTCGAAGAGCGCTTCCAAAAACGGCAGGTTGTCCATCAGAGCCGGGTCTGACTGCTGCACGCCTTCACGCAGTTTTTCCCTGATCTGTAAGGGGTTATCCCCATCCTCAATCTGAAAAACGGTGCGGAGAATTTCCAGAAATGGCTGATAGGGCGTGGCTTGGCCATAGGTCAGACATTGCCCCGTGAGCCAGGTGATGCGCCCCTCTTCCAGAGAGGTGTGAAACTCGAAGAGTAACCGTGACTTTCCAGCTCCCGCCTCTCCCATGATGCCGACCACCTGGCCGTGTCCGGCTTCGGCACGGGCCAGACAATCATGCAACAGGGCGAGTTCACGTCGTCGGCCGACCAAATATGTCAGCCCGCGCTCCGCACTAATTTCCAGGCGGCTCCGCCATCGGTGCCGGCCCGTCAGCCGATAGACACTAACGGGTGCATGTTGTCCTCGGACCGCCACCGGCCCTAATGCCTCGCTACGCACGTAGCCGGCGACGACACGATGCGTCGCCTCGGTACAGAGGATGGTTCCGGGCTCAGCCATTTGTTGCATGCGCGCCGCCAGATGCGTGGTATTGCCTACTGCCGTATAATCCATGCGCAGATTGTCACCAATACGGCCTACCACCACAAGACCCGTATTCAATCCCAGACGCAGTCCCACCGTGACCCCATAATCCCGCTGTAGTTGCGTGTTATAGCCATTGACCGTTTCCCGGATGGTCAACGCCGCCTGTACGGCGCGAAACGCATGGTCTTCCAGCGCCATCGGCGCTCCAAACAGGGCCATCAGCCCATCGCCCAGATATTGGGTTACGGTGCCCTCATAGCGGTGCACGGCTTCGCCTATAAGCCGCAACACCTCGTCCATGAGCTCATGCAACACCTCGACGTCCAACTGCTGCGCCAGACGTGAAGAATCCACAATGTCACAGAAAAGCACGGTCACTTGCTTCCGTTCCTCCTCCCGGGCACTGCGATAGGCAAAAATATTCTCCGCCAAGTGTGGGGATGGAGAACGGCCAGGGGAGGCGATATCCGCTTCAACTGCAGGCGTCTGGGGCGGTGTGCTGTCGTCCGGCGGCGAGGTGGGCGCATCGGGGGAGGAGACGATAGATGCCGGTTCGTGTTCACTCGGAGGCGCCGCGGCCGCCGCGGCGCCTCCGATCCAAACCAGTACGGTGTCCTTCTCGTCGACCGCCAGCTGCTTGGCCGCAATAATTTCGTCTTTTAGATCGTCGAGGTAATCGTCATCAGGTTGAACCGTCTTTCAAAGCACGGTACGATACCCGTCTCTCACGCTGCAGGAGAACGATAACCTGAGCCAGGATCTCATCGAACGACATGGCCGATCCTTCACAATGGAAATTTGTAGCGAGGCATTTCCCGTATTGATATACCGCAGATCGACCGCAAAATAAAGTGCAAAGACGGCTGTATCTGATGCAACCCGCGAGCATGCATGTCAAGCTGGCTTGAGCTCACGAGAGAAACGGTGGCAGAGTCGGAAAGGGTTTTGACAAAAGACCGGGGCTTGCTTATGATGGCTGTTGCTCATATTGGCTAGATACCGGAGAGCAAACGAGTCAGGGGTAGACGGCATTCGTCTCACCATGTCATACGGCGACTTGCGGAAAGGCGATGATTAATGCAGTCTTATGTCCTACGAATTCTAGGCGCCCTCTTTCCCGTCGAGCGCCATGAGTGGCCCAAAGCGCTGATGTTGCTCAGTGCCGTCACCCTGCTCGGGATCGGTTCAAGTGCCAGCCGTGCCGCCGCCGAAGGCTTGTTTCTAACGCGCTTCGGGGTGGAATTCCTGCCCTATTTGCAGTTGGTGAATCCGTTCCTGGTCGTCATGGCCACAACAGTCTATGGCATGTTTGCCAACCGGGTATCCAACAGCCGCTTGATGATCTATACCGCTCTGGCGCCAGTACCCTTAATCATCGTCATGCGCGGCCTGATGGCGTTCGATCTGAACTGGGTCTATTTTGCCCTCTTCGCCTTTGTGCTGGCCTATGCCTCCGTCTGGAGCACCAGTTGGGCTGTGTATTTGCCGGGGCATTACGACGTACAGGAAGCCAAGCGCTTGATCCCGTTTGTCAACAGTGGCCTCCTTGTCGGAACCGTGCTCGGCGGTATCGGTGTGGCGCTATGCGTGCCGCTGATCGGCGCGTCGAATGTCCTCTTTATCTGGATGGCCGCCCTGCTTGGGGCGGTTGTGGTCGTGCACATGATCGCTAAACTTTATACGGCTATGGAGGCCGAAGCCCGCAAGGCGAAGGTCACAGGGCCACGCAGCTCGGCGAAAAAAAGTGGGCTGCTGACCAATCTCAAAGAGGGGGTCATCTATGCGCGCTCCTCCCCGCTCTTCCTGACCACCACCCTGGCGACTATCACCACGTTCATGGCGCTGCAGTTGATCGACTTCGAATCGAGCAAAATCTTCGCCCGTCAATTCCCTTCCAGTGCCGAGCTGACCGCCTTTCTCGGGGTCGTGGATGGCCTGACGACGATTGTGGCGCTCCTGGTGCAGTTGTTTGTCTTGCCCCGGTTAATTCGGCGCTTCGGGGTGCAAGGGGCCAATCTGGTGTTTCCTTATACGCTCACCGCGGCCTTTGGCGCCTTACTCGCAGCGCCGATCTTACTATCGGGTGTTTTTGCCCGCTTTACCCGCCTCAGCTTAATGCCCAGCTTGCGTGGCCCAACGCGTAGCCTCATCCTCAATGCGGTTCCGAAGAAAACCGGCGCGGTGGTACGAAGCTTAAATACCGGTATCGTGTTACCCGTCGGGCAGATCCTCGGCGCCCTCGTGCTCGTTGCCATGAAGGGCCTCAGTATTCCTATCCTCTTTCCCATTTTAGGCTTACTCATTGCGGCCATCTATGTCTTCTACACCTACAGGCAAAATACCGCCTATGGTGGCGCGCTGCTCGACCTCCTAAAGGAAGATAAAATCCATTTGCTAGACTTGGGTGACGATGAGCTGCGGCAGCTTGATCCCGCCGCCGTCGCCGCCATCAGTGAGCGTCTGAGTACGGATCAGAGCGCGCTGAATCAGGTCGCTGAAGATCTCTCAGCCGAACAAAGCCAATATATGCAGGAAATCGTCCTGGCGCAGGAAAAAGAAGCGCTCGCCGCCATTGAATTGCTCCGCACCATCGGCAGCAGGCCCGCTTTCGACGCCCTGCGGCAGCATTTGCCCTATGCCTCGCCCCGGCTCACCGCGGCCGCCTTGGACGCCCTGGCTACCATTGGGGGCGAGGGGACCGCGGCGGTGTTGTCGCCCTATGTCGATCATGCGGCGCCACAGATCCGCCTTACCGCCATGGATGGGTTGCGGCGCTTAGGGGATACGGCGATCTACCAGCGCATGGAGACCATGCTCGACGATCCCCATGTGCAGGTCCGCGCCATGGCCTTATCCGTGGTGTTGGGTGAGACCCAGGGGAGCGCATCGGAACGGGCCACCCGCATCTGGGAAACGATGTTGGACGCGGTGGACAAAGAGACGCGGTTGGCGGCGCTATCCGTGTTCGCCAATGTGCCGGAGACGTCCTTGCAGGGCCGCTTGTATCCTGCCCTGGATCAGCAGGATGCGGATATCCGCCGGGGGGCGTTACAGGCGTTGCACCAATTGGCGGAAGCCGGGCGCATTCGCGAACTGGATGCGTCGTTGCTGCGGACGCTCGAGGACGAGGATGTGGAGCTGCGCGAGCTGACGTTGCAGGTGCTGCGGTCGGTCGGCACGGATGCCGCTCTGGAACACATGCTTGTCCTTTTGGACGATGAACAACCGAGCGTGCAGGAAACCCTTGTCAACGCCATCAAACCGTTCGGCAAACGCGCCATGGAACCGCTCTTGGCCTGCTTGCAGTCACCGCAGCGCTCCTTGCGGGCAAAGGAAGGTGCGCTGCTCGCCTTGGCCCGGCTCGATGGCGTTCCGGAGGAGCAGCTGTTGTCGTTTTGGGAGACCGAGCTCAGGGAGGTTTACGGCGCGAAATTGATGCTCACGTGCTTGGAAGAACAGACACCTCTCGACGCCGATGCCTTTTTGCAAGTGGCGCTGCGCGATGCCTACGAGCGTCGGCTCTCGCTCTTGGTGCAGCTCCTGGCGGTCTGGTCCACCCCCGAAGTGGCCCGGCTGGTCGACAGTGGGTTGCATGATACGGATCGTCAAAAACGCCCCCTGGCCTTGGAGGCGTTGGAAAGCCTGACAGAGCGGCGTTTTACCCGGCTGTTTTTGCCCATCCTCAAAACCGAGGGCAGCGCCGGGGAAGACTGGCGCGAGGTGGCGCAGCGGCAGTGGGAGCTGGTCTGTACCGATGTCAGGGCCGTGATCGAGATGTGTCGGCAGTCCGGGGGTAAATGGCTTGTGGTTGGCGCCTTGCTGTCTGAGCACGCACGTGCCGTGGCGACCAACGGCACATGGCAGGACCGTCTGCGGGCACTGCTGGAGTCGGCAGAGGATGACGATGTGCGGCGTACGGCCCACCATTTGCTCGGTATGGAAGCGTCTGATGCCGGCTTGGCGTCAACGGATATCATGCTGTTTTTGAAACGGATTCCCCTCTTTCACAGCATGAGCCTGGATCAGCTCCATACGATCGCTGCACAGCTCGTGGAACGTGAGATGCAAGCTGGAGACGTGATTTTTCCCGAAGGGGAGCTGAGCCAAGATCTCTACCTGATTGTTGCCGGCAAGGTCGATATCGTGCAGCAACGTCGTGAGACGATGCATACTATCGTGACGCTGGACGCGGGAGACTACTTTGGAGATAAAGCCATCTTCGAGGAACAGCCGCGCTCCGCCGGGGCTGTCGTGGCGCAGCCGGTCAAGCTCTTGATGCTCAGTCCCGAGCGCTTCCGACAGATCGTGGTGCAAGAACCCGCGATTTCCTTCGAAATTTTCCGCGAACTCTCCGCGCGTCTCCGTCGTCTCGACGAGACCGCCTATGCCACGGCGGACGGCGGATAACGCCTCGACCGGCCTCAGCCATCCCAACGCTTCGTACGGTGAGATACCTTTGTCGTGTACACCTTCTATCCTACCGCCCCCATGGTTGGGTATACTGAGCCAGTCTTGTAAATCCCATGACTTGTACGGACAGACCTCCTTAGCAATCGGGAGGTGTGGAGCTTATGACGTTACGGACGAAATTAGGCGCCACGGCCTTGCTGCCCCCTTTGGTTGGGTTGATGCTTTCTTGCGCCCTATGGCTCACCTCCCAGCAAACAGCCCAGCTCGCCAATACGGAGCACCTGACAGCGCGGAGGCCGCAGACCGTCGTCACGCCCCAAGGCTGGACCCCGCGGCTCACGCTGATTCTGAGTGGCTCTATTTTAGGGATGACTGCCCTTGTATCCTGGCGTATTGGAAGCCGTATTGTCAAGTCTCTCCATGATCTACGCGAAAGTGCCAACAACATTGCAGCAGCGGATCTCGATCACCGAGTCGCCATACCTACGCACGACGAAATGGGTCAGCTCGCGCAGGCCTTTAACCGCATGACGGAGCGTTTACACACCTCGTACACGGCCTTACAAGAGGAAATCGCCGAGCGTCGGCGCGCCGAAAAGACCTGGCAACAGCGAGAAGCTCAACTGCGGTTCATCATCGATAACGTCCCTGTTATCATTGCGTACTGCGACCGCGAGGACCGGTACCAATTCGTCAATAACACCTTTGCACGGTGATACGGTATCCCCGCAGCCAACGCCTCCGGCAGCCCCGTGCGGACGCTGCTCGGTGACGCAGCCTATGCGCAAATCCATCCGCATGTCGTGCAAGCGCTCGCCGGCGATGAGGTGGCTTTCGAGATGCTGATGCCTTTTCCCGGTGGTGACGCCCGGCATATCAGCGCCAAATTTGTTCCCCATGTGGACATCGAAGGACGTGTGCCGGGATTTGTCGCGTTGGTGGAAGACATCACCGAACGCAAACGCCTGGAAGAAGAAATCCGGCAGTCCCAAAAAATGCAATCCATCGGGACCTTAGCCGGCGGCATTTCCCATGAGTTCAATAATATCCTGTCCGCGATGATGGGTTATACCGAACTCACACAAGCTGAAATGCCGCCCGAGAGCACCGCGTGGGAGAATCTCCAGGTGGTCCATATGGCGGGCATGCGGGCGAAAGAACTGATTCAGCAGATCTTGGCCTTCAGTCGGCAGCAGCCTGCAGAGCGGCAACCGGAACCCTATGCGCCGCTTGTCCAAGAGGTGCTTAGTCTCCTCCGCGCCTCGCTCCCCAAAACCATTGAGATTCGCCAGGAGTTCGGACGCGATGTCGGCTGCTGCTTGGCCGACCGCACCCAGATGCACCAGATCATGATGAATCTCTGTACCAATGCCGAACATGCCATGCGCGAGACGGGTGGCATACTGGAGGTGCGGGTTGATACCACGGAGGTGGACGAGACCTTCGCGATCCGCCATGCTCCACTTCGGCCCGGCCCTCATATCCGTCCACCATTCGCGACACCGGTCACGGCATGCCCCCGAGGTGTTGGAGCGCATCTTCGACCCGTTCTATACGACCAAGGAAGTGGGACAAGGCACCGGCATGGGGTTGGCGATCGTGCACGGCATTGTCACGAATCACGGCGGAGCGATCACGGTAGACAGTACCCCGGGTGCGGGCACAACGGCCGTCGTTTACTTCCCCCGGCTGGTCGAACCCGCCAATGTAGACGTGTCTGAGGACGCCAAATCCGTTCCGCATGGCAAAGGGTGTGTGTTGCTTGTTGATGACGAAGCGATGTTAGCGTGCATCATGGAAGGGATGTTGATACGTCTCGGCTATGAGGTCGAAACGGTCGTGAGCCCGGACGAGGCGTTCGACCTGTTTCACGCCAACCCAGATCGTTTCGACCTGGTCATCACCGATCAAACCATGCCGCGGATGACCGGGGCGAAACTGACCACGGCGCTGCGGGCGATTCGTCCGGATATCCCGGTCATTCTCTGCACCGGCTTCAGCCATACCATCGACGCCGAACAAGCCCACGCCTTAGGCATTGATGCATTCCTCATGAAACCGATCGGCCTGCGTGAACTCGGGTCAACCGCGCATCAGGTCCTCGCCCAAAACGCGGAGATGTCAAACCTGGGACTTGACTCCCTCAACACCACGGAGCGCGGCCGTGACCACGCACAGCCGCCAACGCCCCGGGTCAATCGCAACTAAAAGAAGTGGTGAGTGGTGACTTGCCCGATATCCTCGTTCCACACCTCAGGATAAGCCGCGATGTAATCCGCCAACATCGCCATACACGCCGGCGACGCGAGATCGACGATCTCAACGCCATGGTCACGCAGCCAGACGATGCCACCGGTAAAGTTGACTGATTCCCCGACGACAACCGCACCAATATTGAATTGGCGCACCAATCCGCTACAATACCAGCATGGCGCCAGAGTGGTCACCATGATGGTATCGCGGTAGCTCCGCTGCCGTCCGGCCTTGCGAAATGCATCGGTTTCGCCGTGCGCCGAAGGGTCGCCATCTTGGACACGGCGATTGTGGCCGCGTCCGAGCAAGAGCCCCTGGCGATTAAACAGGGCAGCGCCAATCGGAATACCGCCTTCTGCCAGCCCTTGGCGCGCTTCCTCAAGCGCCACCGTGAGCATCGCGGCATAATCAGGCGGGTGGACGCCCGCGATGACGTCTTCGGCCATCGATCTCTCCTCTGGTCGCACATCTACTCGATCGTCGCCGGTCCAAGCCGGAACTGCACGAGTAGGGTGCGTTGGAAGGTGTTGTAATTATCATCGGACAGCAGGTAGAGCAAAAGTCCTCCCTGCGGTCCCTGCCGGATCACAAGTCCCTCGAAATTGTCCACGGACAAGGGTTGGGCGAGACGCAAGATGACACGCCCACGTAGCTGGGTTCCCGGCCGGATACTGGCGCGGGCAATATGTCGGAGCCGTATAGCGAGTCCCGAGAGAAAACGATAGCGCCGCTCGAGCAAGAGCAGGCCGCCCCCAGGCAACGCGGCGAGGTCGGTCGGGTTGAAGCCGTTGGAAGGCCGGTACGCAATGGCGGCAAAGCGCCCCCCGGTGATGAGCCACCCTTTGAAACTGCCGTCTCGATTTTTGAAACGTTCTGTCAACACCAATAATCGGCCGTCCGACAGCCGTGTCAGGCCCTCTGGACCGCCATTCCGCGGCGCCCGCGACAGCTCACGCGGCATGCGTACCGGCTCGGGCCATGCCGTAAACGCAGCCGGAGACGGCGGATACCGCCACACGCGGTGCAGCTGTTCAAACGCCACGAGCCAAGCGCCGTCTGGTTCCTGCACGAGGGCTTCGGCATCTCTCTGGCGACGCCTAGTTCGACGGCCATCAGGCGTCCGCAGAGGCACGATCTCCCATTGGCGGATGTGGGTCAGCCGGCCCACGTGATCATGGGTCAGGCGCGCCGATAAACCGTGGCCATGATCCGATACCGCATAGAGGATCTGACCGGTCGGATCGATAGCCAATCCCGACAAGCCGCCGAATCGCTTATCATCCGAGCGCAGAACAAACCCGCTCAGCAAGGTGAGTTTGCCAAAGCGTGTGCGGCTTGGGGCCTTCGGGTCCAGTACCAGGGGTGCAGTGCGGACACTCAAGGACGCGGCGCCGGCAGGCACACCGGCAATGAATACCATGAAAACGAAGCAGAGCATCAGTCTCTGTATCAACGGGTTGACATCTCTTGCCTCGGGAAACATGCGAAAGCGGCGTTGGTCTAGGACGGTTACAACGATCATTATCGGATGTCTCACATCGCCTTCTCTCTGTCAGGTCTCATCCATAGTTGCAAACGCTCTCGGCGTCTCGGACAGCGTCCGGTATGTCCGGCCTTTGCGCCAATGCACGCATAGCATAACAGGTCACCATCCGACATGAGTCGAGTTTTGATTTGTGTTCGATCTGCGTCCAGGATAGTATAAGATAAGTTCTGAAACTTCGAATGGTATCGAATGCGTGCACAGGTTAGCAACCTCCTGAGATGCATGACGGTAAAGAGCAAGATTATGCTACCTGAATGGCTCCGTGCGTACGAGACAGCCCTCTGGTGGCTGGGAGCGTTGTCCGTACTGACGTTTTTCGGCACTCTTGTTGTCATCCCGCTTCTTGTGGTGCGTATCCCGACCGACTATTTCATCCGTGATCGGCAACCTGGCGAACCAGAGCGCTGGTCGGCTCTGCACATGCTCGCGAAGGCCGTGAAGAATATCATCGGTTGTATTTTCATTCTGACAGGGATCGCCATGTTGGTCTTACCCGGTCAAGGCGTCATCACGATTCTACTGGGTATGATGTTGATGAATTTTCCCAGCAAACGCGCTTTCGAACGCCGCATCGTCGAGCAACCAACGGTTCTGCGGGCGATCAACTGGATGCGGCAGCGTGCGCGCCGTCCCCCACTGATCCTGACCAAACCGGATGTTCCTGCCAACGATCAGCAACCCCATAGCTGAGACCGTAGGCCCTGTCCCAACCCGCCCCGCCTGCCCCTCGCTTCAGAGGAACTGTTGTCAGATGTTTGACGACGGTTACCAGAGCCATGACGCTGGGACCGGGTTCGGGCGTCCGCACCTACGCGCGTTTGTATGGTGATGGTTATCACGCTTCTAGCCTCATTTCTGGCACGATTTTTGCCCCTCAAACATAGCGACATGAATAAAAGATGAAAAGCCGTTGTAAATACCTGGACAACATTGCCTTTATACATTTCTCCAGAGGAAAAATATACATTTAATTTTGTTTCGGTACTCAGAAACCGAGCATATGCCTTTAGGATGGCGGATACGCCCATGACCTATACGTCACTCAAAGTGTTATTGATTGAAGATGATCCCGGCGATACTTACCTGCTGCAGACCTTGCTTACCCGCGTCGATCAAGTCGCGTTCCATCTGGTCTGCGCCGACCGGCTCTCGACCGGACTCGAGTACCTCAAAGAGCAAGCATTCGACATTATGCTGATGGACCTGTCGTTGCCCGATAGCCTCGGGCTCACGACGATCGCCACCGTGCGCACGCACACTCTCGACGTCCCGATTGTTGTCCTCACCGGTCTGGATGACGATGAAATCGCGATGCAAGCGGTCCAAGCAGGGGCCCAGGATTATTTGGCCAAAGGTCATCTCGACGACAACATGCTGACGCGTTCCATACGTTATGCGGTCGAACGCCATCGCCTGCGCATCGCTCTGGAACAAGCGCGGCGACAAGAGGAAGAGGGCCTGAAAAAAGCCTACGACGAACTCGAAACGCGCGTGGAAGAGCGTACCGCCGCTCTGAAACGCGCCAACGAACATCTGCACGCCGAAATTTTAGAACGCAAAAAAGCCGAACGCGAGCGCGAAGCCTTGGTGGCGCATCTCATGGACGTCAATCGCTCGCTCGAGGACCTGACGGAGAAAGTCCAACAGAGCCATCGGGAAAACGAGCAGTTGCTTGCAGCGATTCCCTCGATCCTGATTGGCGCTGAAGCAAATGGCTGCATCAGCCAGTGGAACACGCGCGCTGAAGCCGCCTTGGGCCTGACGCAAACCCAAGTCCTCGGACGTCCATTACACGATTGCCCTCTGCCGTGGGACCGGGCCACCGTCCTCGAAGGGGTCACAACGTGCCGCCAGGGGCAACAGGCGATCCAACTCGATGACGTCCATTTCACCCGGGCGAACGCGCCCAAGCGATTTCTTAGTCTCACCATTAGTCCGATACAGAGCGGTTCACACGATGGCCTCGGGGTGTTGATTCTGGGACAAGACATCACGGACCGCAGACTGCTCGAGAGTCAACTGGCGCAGGCGCAGAAGCTCGAAGCGATTGGGCAATTGGCATCGGGTATTGCGCATGAGATCAACACGCCAACCCAATACGTGAGCGATAATACGCGCTTCTTGCAAGATGCTTTTGGCGATCTCTACACCCTCCTGCAACAGTACGAGTCGGTCTGCCAGCATGCACGAGAAGCCTCGCTCACCCCTGCGCTCCTCGAACAGACCGAACGTCTGGTGCTGCAAGTCGATGCGCCGTATCTGTGTGACGAAATTCCCGCGGCCATCCGGCAATCGCTCGAAGGTCTTGAGCGGGTGGCCACCATTGTCAAAGCCATGAAAGACTTTTCGCATCCCGGAGGGGAGGAAAAAGTCACGATCGACTTGAACAAGGCGATTGACAGTACCATTACGGTGGCCCGCAATGAGTGGAAATATGTCGCTGACATGGTCACGGACTTGGATCCGAATCTCCCGGCTGTACCCTGTCTGGCTGGCGATATTAACCAGGTGATTCTCAATATTGTGGTCAATGCCGCTCACGCCATTAGCGATATCGTCGAGGAAGGGGCCGACGCCAAAGGGAGCATCACCGTACAAACCCGCCATGTCAGTCCTTGGGCTGAGATTCGCATCCAGGATACGGAGCCAGGTATTCCCGACGACATTCGCGACAAAGTCTTCGATCCGTTTTTCACCACGAAAGATGTGGGCCGAGGCACCGGGCAAGGGTTGGCGATTGCCCATGCCGTGGTGGTTGATAAACATAGTGGCGCCATTACGTTTGAAACAGAGATCGGGCAAGGTACCACCTTTATTATTCGTCTACCGCTTGAAGCTTCAACCGTTTATTCCACATAAAGATTTACTGCTCCCACACCGATAAGGTAAGCACTTCTGAACGCTCTCCTCACGGGGCAGCGTTCCCTATTTCTGTGCTGTGTCATGTCCTGACGGCGTCACAGGCGCTGGCCTCAGACCCTCTTCCACAAGGCTATCGCCTCTGCGGACCGGCATCAGACGGCGGGGCAGACACATGCCGTACGTTCTCTGACGTACTTGCCCCCTCTCACCCTGTACGGAGGCCCAGGGAGCATGAAGAAACGCATTCTTTTCGTGGACGACGAACCCAACTTACTGCAGGGGCTGCAGCGTATGCTCCGCCCGATGCGGCAAGAGTGGGACATGCATTTCGCCGAAAACGGCCGGGAAGCCCTGCGGTTTTTGACCCACACCCCTTGTGATGTCGTCGTGACCGATATCTTTATGCCGGAGAAGGAAGGGCTAGAGACGATTATGGAGCTGCGGCGCAGGTTCCCAACGACCAAGATTGTCGCCATTTCCGGCGGCGGCAGGACGGGGCAGTTACTACACACCTTGGACATTGCGGAAAAATTAGGCGCCCATTGTACCTTGCACAAACCGTTTGATTCCCAACAGATGATTACGGCGGTGCGCGAGGTGATACAAACATGAAGCAGCAGATCCTCTTCGTCGACGATGAACCCAACTTACTGCAAGGGCTACAACGCATGTTGCGCCCCATGCGGCAGCAGTGGGAGATGCGTTTCGCCGAAACCGGGCCCGAGGCCCTCGCCCTCCTTGACCGGACGCCCTGTGACGTCGTCGTCTCGGACATGCGCATGCCCGGCATGGATGGGGCGCAATTGTTGACCGAAGTCCGCCGGCGCCACCCGGCCACGGTGCGCTTCATTCTCTCCGGCCATTCGGACCGCGACATGATCCTACGCGCCGTGGGGCCAACGCATCAATTTTTGGCCAAGCCCTGCGATGCCGACATGCTCAAAAGCGCGGTTTCGCGTGCCTGCACGCTCCGCACGCTGCTCCCCGATACGACCCTGACCGAATTGGTCACCGGCATTGAAACGCTCCCCAGCGCACCGGCCCTGTATCAGCAGGTGCTGGAAGCGGCACAGGCGCCAGAAAGCTCTCTCGATACCATCGGCCAGACCATTGCGTCCGATCTCAGTATGACCGCCAAGGTGTTGCAATTGGTGCACTCCGCCTTTTTCGGCTTGCAGCGGCATATCTCGAATCCGACCCAGGCTGTCGACCTGTTGGGACTCGATACCATGCAAACCTTGGTCCTCACCGCCCAGATCTTTTCCTACGCGGACGCGGCCACGATGGGCCGCCTCTCGTTGGAGGGATTATGGGAACATAGCATGGCCATCGGCATCTGCGCCAAATGCATCGCGCAGGCAGAAGGCTGCGATCAGCAGTTGCTCGACGACACCTTCGCCGCCGGTTGGCTCCATGATGTGGGCGCCCTCGTGCTCGCCACGCATCTGCCCGAACTCTGTCCCCGCGTACAGGCGCTAGCGTTGACGGACGACAAGCCGACCTGGGAAGCCGAGCGCGCCATTTTGGGGACGACCCATGCCGAGATCGGCGCCTATCTGATGGGCCTTTGGGGCTTGTCAGACCCCATTGTCGAGGCCCTGACCTACCACCATCACCCCACCGCGTGCCCCACTCAAACCTTTAGGCCGCTCACCGCCGTCCATGTCGCCGATGCCTTGGTCGATGAGCTCGATGCTTGTACAGCAGGCTGCCATGCCTCCCGGCTCGACGACGCGTACTTGGAGGCTCTGCAGCTTCGTGCTCGCCTTCCCATCTGGCAAGAACGGTGCCAGCAGGCCTTACAAGACCTGGCACAGACCGAGCCCCTGAACCGAGAACCAAGAGCCATTTCTCATGTGTGAAGCGACCGCAGACGACAGACAGGACGGCCCGGTATCGCATGCCGTGCTACTGCTTGACGATGAGCCCAACGTGCTTTCGGCGTTGCGGCGCGCCCTGCGCAAAGAACCCTACGACCTGCTGTGCGCCTGCTCGGCTGAGGAGGCTTTGGACATCCTGGATCGCCGTCCTATCGATGTCGTCGTCTCGGATCAGGACATGCCCGGCATGACGGGGACCGCTTTTTTGGCCCAGGTCCGGAAGACATACCCCAAGACGACCCGCTTTATGCTCACCGGGAAAGCGACGCTCGACGTTGCCCTGCAGGCGATCAGTGATGACGCGGTGAGCCAGTTTTTCACCAAGCCCTGCGATCATGCCACCCTGGCCCTCAGCATCCGCAACGCATTAAAGCAAAAGGAGCTGGAGCAGGCGCTGGAGCGGGCCCGGCAGCGGGAACTCGAGCTCAAAGATCGCTTGTTATCGCATGTCTCCCATGAACTCCGTTCGCCCCTGACCGTGATCTACCAATTTGTCACCCTCGTGCTCGATGGGCTGGCCGGTGAGCTCACGGCTGAGCAACACGAATACCTCACCATTGCCTTGCGCAACATCAATCAACTCCGGACGATGGTCCAAGATCTCCTGGATTGCTCGCGTGCCGCAACCGGTAAACTGATCATCAAACCGGAGTGGCTCGCCTTCGCCCCGCTTGTGCACGACATGCTCAACACCCTGACACCGGCCGCCAACACCAAAACGATCACCCTTACCACCACGCTCCCCGGCGACTTGCCAGCGGTGTATGCCGACCCCGCCCGGCTGCGGCAAGTTCTGACGAATCTGATTGAAAACGGCATCAAATTCACGCCTGCATCCGGCACCATCACGATTGGCACACGGGCGCTCGTCGATGATCCGGATGTCCTGTGTGTCACGGTCACCGATACCGGCTGCGGTATCCGGCCGGAAGATACGGCACGGATCTTCGAACGACTGTCCCAAACCGCTGACAGCATTGATGAGCGCCGGCAGGGACTCGGACTCGGACTCTACATCTGCCGCGAGTTGATCACCCGGCACGGCGGACGTATCTGGGTGGAAAGCCGCGTGGGGCAGGGGAGCACATTTTGTTTTACGGTGCCAAGGAAGGTCGTTCAAGAGCCCGCCTGTGCCGCGACATAACGCGCCACTGCGCGCGACCTGCAAACGTTCAATGTATCTTTACAGAAGGAAACGTCCATGACGAAAGCGAAAATTCTCATTGTTGAAGACGATGTGGACCAGCTCATCGGGCTGAAAGCCCGTCTCCAGGCCCATCACTATGCCGTGGTTCATGCACTGGATGGGGTGGCGGCGATCAGCATCGCCCGCAAGGAACTCCCGGACGTCATTCTGTTGGACCTCGGGCTGCCCGCTGGGGATGGCTTCGTGGTGATGGAGCGCCTACACAAACTTGTCGACGTGGCTCACGTGCCGATTATTGTGGTGAGCGCTCGTGATCCGGAACATTACGCCGAACGCACGCTCAATGCCGGCGCCTACGCCTTTTTCCAAAAACCTGTGGACAACCAAGCGTTACTCGATACCATTGAGAGCGCTTTAGAAATAGCTGTCTAGTCCTGCTCCGCTCACCTCAACATGGGATGCGGAGGCCACGCCCGCCTTTGTCAGGCATGGCGTTACGGCTGCCACATGGCTGTTCGATCTCCGCCCCTTGGCCATACCTATCATATCCGCCTGGGCCGACATCAACTCGCTTGCGCGCGTTGGACACACGGAATAGCCCTATTCGTGGAGTCGCAGTGTAGCGCTTTAGCACGTTCCGTGCTACGCTTGAGCAATCATATTACGAAGCCACTATACAGGGAGTTGAATCATGTCCGAATCACAAACGATTGAACAAAGACTGACAGAAGTCGAAAGAGAACTTGCCGAATTAAAACAACGACTTCCGCTAGAGCTAGACGGAAAATCATGGGTTGAGAGAATCGCCGGAACTTTCAAAGACGATCCGGATTTTGACGAAATCGTGAAACTTGGGCGTGAGTTCCGCCAGTCCGGAATGGCGTTAAGTTAAGCCTAACGCATTTAGAAACAACAGCTTATTTGGGATTCTCGCTGCCTCGTTCATCCGGGCCAAAGCGAGTCTGCCAGAGGCAAAACAGCAATGGAGCCGGCGATCCGTCTATGTCGGAGGATGAGCACCGGATAGCGGTCTCCAAGGACAAACTGCCATGAGCCCTAATCCATTGGTAATAAAAGCTTTATTCTTAACTTAATGCCATTCGCGTCACCCCACTCAACTGCCAGGGGTGACGCTAGCGATAGCGCATGGCTACAGCAGGTGCATCGATGCCTGGGAAGGCCCTGGGGTCGGTTGCAACCTCTGATCGAGGAAGGCGCGTAGATGGCGAAAATCCTCCCGTACTGACTCCCGGAAGTTCTCCCGGTGCAGGGCTGCGGCTGGATGGAGCATAGGAAAAACAAAGAAATTTTGCACCTGGAAGTGTTGACCCCGGATCTTGGTAATGCCTATCTTCTTGCCCAACAGCAGTTGCGTGGCAAAATTGCCCAGGGTTCCGATCACCCGTGGCTGAATGATCTCGATTTGCCGATAGAGGTACGGCTTGCACATCTCGATTTCTTCCGGTTGTGGATTGCGGTTTTTGGGTGGGCGGCACTTCAGTACATTGGCGATATAGACGTCGGCGCGCTTGAGTCCGATCTCGTGCAACAGGCTTTCCAACAATTGCCCGGCAGCGCCAACGAAGGGCTTCCCGGCACGGTCTTCGTAATAGCCGGGGGCCTCGCCTACAAACATCAGCTCGGCCTCGGGATTCCCCGTGCCAAAGACCACCTGCGTGCGGCCCGAGGCCAGGGTACACCGCTGGCAATCTTTAATGTCTTCGTAGAATGTCTGTAAAACGTTCTGCGGATCCGTCATGCTTGGCTCCCTCATCGCAACAGCGGGTTGGTGTATGGGATAATGCGGCGCCCCATCAAAATACGCTTATCCTGCCGGCTCTCCCGCGTTGACGGCGAGCACCTGGCCCGAGATATTCTGTGCGAGATCGCTCGCTAGGAATAGCGCCGCTTCGGCGATGTCATCAGCGGTCGTCATGCGCCGAAGCGGCGAGCGCTCCAGCATTGCCTGTCGCATCTCCTCAACCTCAATGCCACGCATCTGTGCCTGACCGGCGATGACGCGGTCGATGCGGTCACCTGCCACAGCTCCGGGCGCGACGCAGTTGACGCGGATGCCGCGCGGCCCCAGCTCGAGCGCCATACCGTACGTCATCCCGACTTGCCCCGCTTTCGCGGAGCAGTATCCGATGCGGTAAGGTAGACCGCTACGGCCGGCACCTGATGAGATGTTGACGATCGAGCCGCCGCCAGCCTTGAGCATCTCGGGTACCGCGAAGCGCATACAGACGTACGAAGTCGTTAGGCACGAGTGAATGGTATAGAGCCAGTCGTCCATGGTGTAGTCCTCGACTGGCTTCGTGGGTCCGCCGTCCCCCGCATTGTTGATCAGTGTGGTGATCTTGCCAAACGCTTGCACACCGTCCGCGATCATGCGCTTCACATCGTCCTCACTCGTCGCATCACAGGTGACGGCGACCGCACGGCCACCCGCCTGCTCAACCATGGTCGCGGTCTCACGCACGAGATCCGCCGATCGTGCGGCACACACGATGTGCGCACCGGCGCGTGCAAAGCAGAGGGAGAGCGCACGCCCAATGCCCTTTGATGCGCCCGTGATGATGGCAACCTTATCTTGGAGTAATGCCACGTCTCGTCCTCCCACGTGGGATATAGGCTCCGGATAAGTACCGAAACAAAATTAAATTTATATCTTTCTTCTGGAGAAATGTATCCAGGTCATTCTGTCCAGGTACTTCATGCTTGTTAGTTCCGCCGCATGTATGAACTGGGCATAAAAAAACCCAACCTCAGACGGTTGGGTTGTAGCGGTGCGTGCCAACTCTACAGGAGATACCCATACTTAAAATTCGAGCGCTCGATGCGCCGCTTTAATTGCGTGACCTTCTCGTTTTCCTCCTGGAAGGGATCGTTACACTTCACCCAGAGGTTCAACAGATAGCCAATACGGATGTAGTTCCAGTCCAGATCGTAAGGAATACGCTTCATTTTGGCCAGCTTGATGAGCTCACCGCGCATCTTCGCCCGGGTGTTTTGAGGCGGATCCACCATAGCCTTCTCGATATGCTCATCGTCGGTGATGCGATCCACCTGCCCTTTGCGTTCGAGGAGGTAGTACAAACCTTTGTCCCGCCGGATATCGTGGTATTGCAGATCGAGCATGAGCATGCGGTCACCACTGGTCTCAGCGGGAAGTTTGGTGCGTTCGCCGTACGCTTTCAGCATGTGGATCTTAGTGACCCAATCCACCTGACGGTGCAATTGCATGGGGTCCTCTTCCAGTTTGGTGAGGACATCTTCCCATTTTTGCAGAATATCCGTGGCCATCTCGCTCTTTGGGCGTGTACTGTAGTAGCGGTGGGCCAGCTCGAGATATTCTTTTTGGAGTTCGAGCGCCGAATATTTTTTGCCGTTATCCAGCGGCACTTGCTCGCGACAGGTCAGATCACGCGAGATGTCCTTGATCGCCCGCACAGGATTGCGGAGCGAAAAATTGGGCATAATAAAATCGTCCTCGATCATCTCCAAAATGATCGCCGTCGTTCCGATCTTGAGATAGGTGGTGAATTCCGACATGTTGGAATCACCCACAATGATGTGCAGCCGACGATACTTCTCCTTGATGGCGTGCGGTTCATCGCGTGTATTGATAATGCTGCGCTCGTTTGTCGTAGTACCGGAGATTTTTTGCCGAATATGCTGCGCCCGCTGAGAAATGTGAAACACCGTCCCCCGCCGGGTGCGAAACACCTTGCCAGCGCCCGTGAAGATCTGGCGCGTGACCAAGAACGGGATAAGTTGTTCCGCCATGTAATAGAAGTCAGACGTCCGTTCCGCCAAGTAATTTTCGTGACAGCCGTACGAGTTGCCGACGAAATCGGTATTATTTTTAAAAATCGCCAGGTTGCCGTGAAACCCTTCCTCGCGCACTTTACCTTGCGCATATTGCAGGAGGTTCTCCAGGATGCGCTCGCCGGCTTTGTCATAAATCATGACATCTTTCGGACTGGCGCATTCCGGCGTGGCATACTCGGGATGACAGCCCGTATCGAGATAAAAGCGAGCGCCGTTTTCCAAGAAAACGTTTAAGAAGCCTTCTGTTGTGATGAGTTTTTCAAACAGATACCGCATCACTTTTTCCGACGGTAGCGTCCGGCGCCCGTGTGACGTAAAGGCAATACCGAACTCGTTCTCCAACCCATAGATACGCTTTTTCATAACGGCTTCTTATTGGTGATAGGGTGGAACCAGCGATGCCGGCCGACATCTCAGGCACCGTTCGTAGCGTTAATCGCCTGTGCAATGTCGTCTTGCCCAAGACGATAGAAGGTGCGGTTGGAACGCTGGCGATCCAAGACGCCGACCTCCAACGCGCTTGCTTCCGCAGGCGGTTTTTCATAACCGGCCAGCAGCGCTCTGTGGCTCAAAGCCAGGGTCTCGTGCAGGCTGTGGTTCGGGGTGTAGTGTTCCTGCAAATAGGTACGGATACGCTCCGCCTGCCCGCCGATGACCGCAAAGTTGCGGTGATCCGTGATGCTTCCGTCGAAAGAGATGTGGTACATCTCATTGCGTTCCGACGTCTTCCCCACCTCAACCACGAGGATTTCGACTTCCAGGGGTTTGGGATCCCGTGTAAAAATGGTGCCAATCGTTTCCGAGTAAGCATTGGCGAGCGATTTGGTCGTCACGTCCTGGCGGCTGTAGGAAAAACCTTTCACATCCGCATAGCGGATTCCCGCCTTTCGCAGGTTTTCAAACTCGCTGTACTTACCCACACCGGCAAAGGCAATCCGATCGTAGATCTCCGAGATTTTGCTCAGGGACGAACTGGGGTTTTCCGCTGTCAGGAGCACCCCATCGGTGAATTCGAGGACGACGATGGAGCGCCCTTTCGCAATGCCTTTGCGGGCATACTCCGCCTTATCCTGCATCACCTGATCGGGTGAAACATAGAACGGCATAGCCATGGCATTATCCTCTCAGCGCGGCCAGCAGCTCCTCGCTCACGGGACGGAGTTCCTGCTCACTGATATCCGTGATGCCATCCTGGGTCACCATTTTGACAGAGGGATAGATCCCCCGAGCAATGTCAGGACCGGATGTTCCCACATCCAAATCAGAGGCGTCAATCAAGGCTTCAACCGCAAGACGCAACGCCTCCTCCCGGCTCAAGTGCTTCTTGAAACACTTCTTTAAGGTGCTGCGCGCCTCTTTCCCGCCGGATCCCGTGGCGTAGAACTCCTGTTCCTCGTACCGGCCACCGGTGACATCGTATTTATAGATGCGGCCCACTTGGGCATGGAGATCATAACCGGCAAAAATGGGAACGACGATCAGGCCTTGAAAGGCTGCAGGAAGATTCTGTTTGACCATCTGTGCCAGCTTGTTCGCCTTCCCCTCCAGGACGAGGATATCCCCTTCGATCTTTTGATAATGTTCCATTTCGATCTGGAACAGCTTGACCATCTCCAGACAGGGGCCAGCAGCGCCGGCAATGGCGACCACCGAATAGTCATCGGCGTTGTACACCTTCTCGATTCGCCGTGACGACACCTCAAAGCCCTCGGTCGCCTGCCGGTCGCCTGCCACGACAATGCCGTCGGCGTATCGGAGCGCCAGAATCGTCGTGGCAAATGGCACAATGGCAGGCAAACCCGCAGCTCCGGCCGGCAACTGTGGGAGATGCTCAAACGGCAACAGATGCCCATAGTCATACCGAAGCAAGTCAAAGAAGCTTGATCCATCATAGCTTCCCTGCAGCAGCACGTTATTCCCCTCCCCGCTGCACGTAATTTTTGACGAATTCCTCGGCGTTTTCTTCTAACACCTCATCGATCTCGTCAATCAAGTCGTCCATCTCATCCTTGAGTTTCTCGCCTTTGTCCGTGAGATTTTCCGCCGTCGTCCCACTCGCTTCCGGCTGCGTGTCGGAGGTGCGCCGCGCCTGCTGTTGGCCATCTTCCGCACAGGTAATGATACCCGCCCACGTCGGCTCCGCTGCATGTATCTGTCTCATAATCATAACGCCACTCCCTACGATGACATACCACCCGGCAATTAGGTGGTAATATTGGCGACCAAATCTGCCGCGGTTTCCGAACGCTCTAGCAACTGTTGCACATGGCGTTTGGTGCCGCGTGTGGGTTCCTCCATCAGGATGCGCTTAATGGGACCCTCGCCCAGGTTAAACGAAATGGAGTCCCAGTTCACGCCGAAAATCTGATGTTTGAATTTTTTCAAGCATTGCCCGCGGAAATACGCCCGCGTATCCTCGGGCGGATCCTCGAGCGCCTGGGCGATCTGTTCCTCCGTCAGCACGCGGCGCGCGGCGCCCGTGCGTTCGAGAACATAGTAGAGGCCCTTGTCCGGGCGAATATCGTGGTATTGCAGATCCATCATGGCAATGCGCGGATCATCCCAGCCACTGCTGCGCCGATCCATATAATTAGTCAGCAGGTGGAGTTTCATCACCCAGTCGATTTCGCGGTGCAATTGCATCGGATCATCGCCCAGGCGCGCCAACACCGAGCCCCATTCCTCGACGATCGCCGGATAGGTTGCATGGCTGTTGGGATAGGCCGCCACATAGCGCTGCGCGGCTTCATGAAAATACCATTGGATCTCGACGGGGGTCAGCTTCTTGCCATTTTTCAGTGGCAGTTGTACTTTACACGTCGGATCGTGCGAGACCGCTTGCAAGGCGCGCACGGGATTTCGCAACTCCAGGTCGTCGGAGAGAAACCCGTCTTCGAGCATGTGCAGCACGAGCATCGTCGTACCGACCTTCAGATAGGTCGTGTACTCCGACATGTTGGCATCGCCCACGATGACATGCAAGCGCCGGTAGCGGTCGCGGTCGGCATGCGGTTCATCGCGCGTATTGATGATCGGCCGCTTCACCATGGTGTCGAGTCCGATTTCGGTCTCGAAAAAATCACCGCGTTGCGACACCTGATACGGCACATACTCGGTACCGTTCTCGGCCCCAACTTTGCCAGCGCCGCAGAAAATTTGCCGTGACACCAAAAAAGGCGTGAACTGTTCGACAATCGTTTGGAACGGCGTCCGGCGATCCATCAGATAATTTTCGTGATAGCCGTAGCTATTGCCCTTCTGATCACTATTATTTTTGTAGATGAGCACCGTGCGGTCCGCGGGTAAGAGATAACTGGCGCCGATGCGGCTGAGGTTGAGGATACGTTCCCCCGCTTTTTCATAGCACAGGAGATCGAAGACATTCGAACATTCGGGCGTCGAGAACTCCGGATGCGCGTGATCGACGTAAAATCGCGCCCCATTGGGCAGAACTTTATTGATGGCCATATTGTCCTGCTGATCCGGGACATCATATTCATCGTCAATCTCGAAACCCCGCGCATCCACCAGCGGGTCTTCCTGATCATAGTCCCACAGCAGCTTCAGCGATTGTTCGACGTTATAGCTATTGACGAGCAGCAGCGCCGTGGCAATGGAATCAAACTCCGGGTCGTTCTGCACGGTAAGGCCATATTCCGTTTCCGAACCGATGATCATAGGCAATGCCATACGCCCTCCATGAGCCTGGCAAGAGACGACCTATAGGGCAAGAGGTCGACATCCGGAAGCAAGCCGCAGCCAGCGTCAAACGGACGCAACGGCCTCTGGATGGGGCTCAGAGGTATTGCCCCGGAGCAATATCCTCAATCGCTTGCGTGTTCGGACTCTTTGAACCGACCAGCGTACGAATGTTGATGATCTTTTCCCCTTTTGTGCCGGAGATACGGGCCCAGTCGTCCGGGTTAGTGGTATTGGGAAGGTCTTCGTTTTCCCGAAACTCCCCTTGCACAGCATCGAGGAGATCTTGTAGCTTGATCCCCTTCTCCTCATGCGATAGATAACGCTTCAAGGCGGTTTTTTTCGCCCGTGCCACGATGTTTTCGATCATGGCCCCACTGGCAAAATCCTTGAAGTGAAACGTTTCTTTATCGCCGCGTGCGTATGTCACCTCCAGGAACTTGTTCTCCTCCTGGTCACTGTACATGTGATCGCAGGTTTGGTCAATCAGCCAAGCCACCGCCCCCTCGCGGTCTTGGTTGTTCCGCCGCAGCGTTTCCTCGTGCAGGGGCAACACCGGAACCAGATATTTCGAAAAGATGTCCCGGGCCGCCTCTTTGCTGGGCCGATCCACCTTGATCTTGATATCCAGACGCCCCGGCCGCAACACCGCCGGATCGATCAAATCCTGGCGATTGCTCGCCCCGATGACGATCACGTTCTCCAGCGACTCCAGGCCGTCGAGTTCCGACAGGAATTGCGCCACGATCGTGATTTCCACATCCGAGGAGATACCCGAGCCACGCACCCGAAACAACGCGTCCATCTCGTCGAAAAAGACAATCACCGGCGTCGTGTCATTGGCCTTTTCGCGGGCTTTTTTGAACACCTCACGAATTTTCGACTCGGTCTCGCCCACGTACTTATTAAGCAACTCCGGCCCTTTGATATTCAAGAAATAACTCCGCACTTCCTCGATTCCCGCGCGCTCGGCAAATTCCTTGGCCAGACTGTTGGCCACCGCTTTGGCGATGAGCGTTTTGCCACAGCCCGGCGGACCGTATAACAACACGCCTTTGGGAGGCCGCAGCTGGTGTTCGCGGAACTCGTCCGGATAGAGATAGGGCAGCTCAATACCGTCGCGCAGATCCTCAATTTGCTCGTCGAGACCGCCGATGTCACCGTAGCTAATGTCGGGAACTTCTTCCAGCATCACCTCTTCGACCTTCGACTTCGGAAGCTTTTCCAAAACGTAACTCGACCGCATATCGAGCAGGAGATTATCCCCGATATCCAAGTGCACATGCCGTACGGGCTCCGTCAGGACCACCACCCGTTCTTCATCCGCCCGTCCCACCACCAACACACGGCCCTCATCGAGCCGATCTTTCAGACGCACCACCTCACCGCGGTTTTCATAGTCGCTGAGCTCGATCACATTGAGCGATTCATTGAGCGCCAGCAATTGGCCGGGCTCGAAATCATGAGTCTCCAGTTTGGGGTGCACGTTGACCTTGAGACGGCGGCCATCCAGATCGACGTCAACCGTACTATCCTTGTTACGCTGCCGAAATACCCCATAACTATTGGGCGGTGCACAGAGCTTCTCGACCTCTTTTTTCAACGAGTTGATTTGCTCTTTCGCCTCTCGCAACGCCGCCACGAGCTTCTCATTCTGCTTTTTGCCCTGTCCCCGCTGCTCGTTGGCTTGATAGTATTTCCGCTTCAGCGCTTCATACTGGCTCAGCGTTTGTTCGAGGTGCCGAGCAATCGTCTCGGATTTGTGCTCGACTTGACGCAATTGCTCTTGTAACTCAGTGAGTTCAAGATCGTATTGAGAGAGTTTGTTCTGGAATGACCCTTCCGAGCGCGGTACATTAATCGAAAATTTGCGCATCGTATCGCGGACGAATCCCTTGCGCTCACCTTTCTTGGGGACCTCTTCCATTCGTAGATCCTCTCCTATGAGAAACTCCCTCGGTATAATAGATATGATGCTAACCCTACCATACTCGGCAGGGGGTGTCAAGCGTCTATAATCCCTCTAATATACTGTATTTTCTAACGTTTGTTAGTTTTGCCCCGCCTTTTTTTTCTTTTGGGCTTCTGCGTGCCCCGGCATCTGATGCCTTGACAACGGCACCGGTTTTTTGAACTATATACGTTGAAAAACCACACAGTGGCGGTGGACTGACGTGTGGTCGGTCAGGCACCGGTGGCTGGCTGAGGGAGACAAACCGTATGAGACAAAAGGGGTCGCGGCGATGGGAAGTGCGGTCTCAGCACTCGCTGGCAGATGGCGGCAGGCGCGATAGGTCGTGTGTCCAAGCATGAATAGTATTCTCTTTCACGTTATACTACTCGCATATCTGTTTGCCACGCTGGGCTTCTGGTGCTACTTGGGGGTGCGGCAACGTTGGCTCTTCCTGGGCGCCAATGGCCTCGTCGGGATCGGCCTGGGCTTGCAAACCGTCATGCTCGGCTATGGCGTATTCACCCAATCGTGGCCGGTGTGGGGAGATGTGTCGGCGTCTCTGGCGCTCTTGGCATGGGCCATTGGGGTCGGCTATGCCGCGGCCTGGTGGCGCTACCGCATGGAAGCGCTGGGCTCATTTATGGTTCCCTTAGCGTTTCTGGCCGTGGCCGTCTCTAGTGTGCCGACAGCCGTCGCCATGCCGTTACCACCGGCGTTGCAGTCGGCGCTGTTAGTCGTGCATATTGTCTTGGCCATTTTGGGCTATGCCGCTCTCGCCCTGACGTTTTGCGCCGGGGTGATGTATCTCATCCAGGAGCATCAACTGAAATCGAAGCATCCCGGGATGCTGTCGCACCGGTTGCCGTCGTTATGGGTCTTGGATGAACTCAATGCCCGCGCTCTCGTGCTGGGCTTACCCCTGTTGACGCAAGGGGTGATTACCGGTTCCGTGTGGGCCAAAGCCATACGCGGATCGTATCTCAACTGGAGTGTGACTTCAGTACCCATCCTTCTCGCTTGGGCCTTGTATGCGGTATTGCTGGGGGGACGTTACACGCTTGGATGGCAAGGCAGGAAGGCGGCGTATGCGGCGGTAACCGGCTTTTTGTTCGTGCTGGCCTCGCATATTGTACATACGTCGTTATAACTTGCCTGCTATGATGCATGGCGCGCCCGGTTTGCAGACGTATGACACATGAGATGGTAAGACAAACCTATGGCTATCGTCGTTGTCGGATTAAACCATAAAACAGCCCCGGTCGCGGTGCGCGAACAGGTGGCCATTGCCGAGCAGGATTTGGCCGAACCGCTGGCGCGTTTCCGGCATCCGATTGTGGACGAACTCGTCCTGGTGTCGACCTGCAACCGGGTCGAGTGGTATCTGGAGACGCGCGATACGGATGCCGCGGTGGCGGCCTGCATAGACTTTATGGCCGCCTATCATGGCATGCAGCCGGCGGCGTTCACGCCGCATCTGGCGCACCGGTACGATATGGACGCGGTGCGCCATCTCTTCCGTGTGGCGGCCAGTTTGGATTCGCTCGTCGTGGGTGAGCCGCAGATCTTGGGACAGGTGAAAACGGCCTATTTGACGGCCCGCGCGGCTGGCCGTACCGGCATCGTGTTCAACCAGTTGTTCGACCGTGCCTTGGGTGTGGGCAAAGCCGTACGGCATGAAACCGCCATTAATGACCATGCCGTCTCGGTCAGCTATGCCGCGGTGGAATTGGCCAAGAAAATTTTCGAAAGCTTGCCGTCACGGACGGTGATGGTCGTCGGGGCGGGCGAAACGTCGGAATTGGCGGCCCGGCACTTTGTACGTCAGGGCGTGGCGAGCGTGTTCGTGGCCAATCGGACGTATGAACGCGCCGCCCGGCTGGCGCAAACCCTGCAGGCCAAAGCCATTCCATGGGAGAGTATGCTAGAGCATCTGGTACAGACCGATATTGTCGTCAGCTCGACCAGTGCGCCACAGCCGATCATCGACAAAACCATGGTGCAGGACGTGATGCGGGCGCGCAAGCGCCAATCGATGTTCTTTATTGATATTGCGGTGCCACGAGATATCGATCCGGCCGTCAATACCCTGGACAATGTGTTTCTATACGATATTGACGATCTCGAACAGGTGGTGGCGGCGAACCGTCGCGAACGGGAGCGGGAAGCGGTGGCGGCGGAAGAGGTGGTGTGGCGCGAAGTTCGGCAGTTTCAACACTGGCTGGAGGCGCAGGATGCCGTGCCGACCATCGTGGCGTTGCGGCAGCGGGCGGAAGCGATTCGCCATGAGGAACTCAGCAAGGCGCTCGCCAAGCTTGGCCCGTTAGATCAGCGTCAACACCGCGCGATCGAGGCGTTGACCACAAGCATTGTCAATAAGCTTTTGCACACCCCAACGGTGAACTTGAAGCGCTCATCGCGGCACGGGCGGTTGCACGACTACGTGCAGCTCGTGCGCCACCTGTTTGAGCTTGACGTATGAGTACGGCCATCCCCTCAGACCCCATCCGCTTGGGGTCGCGCGGCAGTCCCTTAGCCATGTGGCAGACGCGCTGGGTCGCCGAGGCCCTCCGGACTCAGCACCCTGGCTTGCGCACCGAGATCGTCATCATCCGGACCGCAGGGGATCGGAACCGCCGCGATCCGCTGTCAATCCTTGGCGGCAAAGGCATTTTCGTCAAAGAGATTGAAGAGGCGCTACAGCGCCAGGAGATTGACCTGGCAGTGCACAGCCTGAAGGACATGCCGACACAGCTGCCGGCGGGCTTGCATTTCGGCGCCATTCCCGTGCGTGCGGAGGTGCGAGACGTCTTTGTGGGACGAGATGGGCGCCGCTTGACGGAGGCCACTGGGGCATGGCGCATTGGCGCGGGCAGTGCGCGCCGTCAGGCGCAACTGCTGGCCCAGAATGCCGCGTTGCACCTGCAGGATATCCGCGGCAATGTGGATACCCGGCTGCGCAAAATGCGCCAAGGCGAAGCGGATGGATTGGTCCTGGCAGCGGTCGGCTTGATCCGTTTGGGATTGCAAGATGCAATTACCGAATATTTGCCGATGGACGTGATGCTACCGGCCGTCGGCCAGGGGGCGTTGGCAGTGGAAACCCGGCAGGGCGACTGGGTGGATGCGCTATTGGCGCCGCTACACGATCGGCCCACGGCTCAGGCGGTGTCTGCCGAGCGGGCATTTCTGGCCCATTTGAGTGGGGGATGCATGGTGCCGATCGCTGCGCTGGGGCAAGTACAAGGAGAGCGGCTGCGGCTGCAAGGACTGATCAGTACCCCGCGCGGAGACCACATGCTGCGCCACGAGATGGAAGACGCGGTACACGAAGCGGAAACGCTGGGCATTCAGCTCGCCGAGCACTTCCTGGCCCGCGGCGCCCGGGAGATTTTAAAAATAAGCTCTTAGCTCTCAGCTCTCAGCTCTCAGCGAAGACAAGAAGATCGGCTTGAGATACCTATGCTGGGCTTGAGGATTTGTCAGTACGCGGCCATCATAGCCGATAGGCTTGGACGGCTTTCTTCAGCTGAGAGCTGACAGCTGAGAGCTGACAGCTAAAAAAAGGAGCAATATCATGCGTTTTCCAACCTACCGCGCCCGCCGGCTCCGAGAACACGGTGCGTTGCGCCGTATGGTGCAAGAGACCACGCTGGCGCCACAAGATTTCGTCCTGCCGCTGTTCGTGACGCCAGGGACGGATGTCCGCCAGGAAATTTCGTCGCTGCCAGGCCAATATCACCTCTCGGTCGATCAAGTGGCAGAAGACGTGCGTGAGGTAGCCGATCTGGGCATTCCGGCGGTTTTGCTATTCGGACTACCGGAAAGCAAGGATGCCGTGGGCCGCGAGGCCTACAGCCCGAGTGGAGTGATTCAGCAAGCCGCACAGGCCATCAAAAAGGCGGTGCCGTCGCTGCTGGTCGTGACCGATGTATGCCTGTGTGAATACACGGATCACGGTCACTGCGGGGTCGTGGAGGACGAGCGCATCGTCAATGATCTCACGCTAGATCTGCTGTGCCGCACGGCGCTGTCACACGTCGAAGCCGGGGCGGATATCGTCGCGCCGTCCGATATGATGGACGGACGTGTTGGCGCCATCCGGGAAGCGCTCGACGCCAAAGGCCACACCGAGGTACCGATCCTCGCCTATGCCGCGAAATATGCCTCGAGTTTTTATGGTCCCTTCCGCGAGGCCGTCGACTCTGCTCCGCAGTTCGGCGATCGCCGTTCATATCAGATGGATCCGGCGAACGTGCGGGAAGCCTTGCGCGAGGTATGGCTGGATGTCGAGGAAGGGGCGGATATGGTCATGGTGAAGCCCGCCCTGGCGTATCTCGACGTCATCTACCGGGTCCGTCAAATGACGGATCTGCCGCTGGCAGCGTATAATGTGAGCGGTGAGTTTGCCATGATTAAAGCCGCCGCACGTATGGGCTGGCTGGACGAAACCCCGGCTATGCTCGAAGCCTTGACCAGCATCAAGCGTGCTGGCGCCGATATCATTATCACCTACAGCGCCAAAGAAGTCGTGCAATGGCTTGCGGCGGCGTAAGGCGCTTTCTTCGCTCATCATCATCGTGCTCAGGATGTCCGGAAAGCGGAGGGCTGAGGTGTGAAAAGCCAACCGCTGCGCATTGGCGGCGGCAGCCATAACGGACGCCGTCTGCAATCCGTTCCGGGGATGGCAGTCCGCCCGACCAGTGGGCGGGTACGACAGGCGTTATTTAACATGTTGCGCCCTGTGATTCAGGATGCTATCTTCGTAGACCTCTTTGCCGGCACCGGCAGTGTCGGATTGGAGGCACTCAGTCACGGGGCCAGGCAGGTCTATTTCGTTGAGCATAACCGCCATGTTACATCTGTTCTCCGGACCAATATACAACGATGTGCAGTGGCCGACTGTACGACAATCGTCATGGCGTCATTACCGCAAGCGCTGCAGCGGTTTCCAGTGGCCTTGCAAGCGGATCTGCTCTTCCTTGACCCTCCCTATGCCTCCGGCCTGGCTGAGACAACGCTGGCTGCGCTCCAAGAGATACCCGTGCTCGCCACACATGGGATACTGATCTGGCAGCATGCAGCACAACGTCAAGTGCCAACCGAGGTGCTCGGCCGGCGCTGCAGGAAGCGCCGCCGGTATGGCGATACCCAGGTGTCCGTTTTTAGCTCTTAGCTCTCAGCTGTCAGCTTCGGAAGATGAAGGCAGACTCGTCTGTCCAAATCTGCGCTTCAACAGCTGTCGGGTTCAAGAAAGATTATCTCAGTATAGGCTGTGATCTCTCAGCTGAGAGCTGAGAGCTGAGAGCTGAGAGCTGAGAGCTTTACAAGGAGCTTTCCCGTGTCCGAGCGGATCGTGGTGGCCATGAGCGGGGGCGTCGATAGTTCTGTTGCCGCGGCCGTGTTGTGCGAACAGGGCTACGACGTCATTGGGATCACCATGAAACTCTGGGACGGACCCCAGACGGCAGACGGCAAGCACAAGACGTGCTGCACCCTGGATGATGTCTCGGATGCGCGGCGGGTCGCCGCGCAACTGGAGATTCCTTTCTTCGTAGTCAATTTCAAAGCCCAGTTTGGCTCCCACGTGATTGACTACTTTACCGAGGCCTATCAGCAGGGTTATACCCCAAATCCCTGTGTGCAATGCAATCGCTATTTAAAATTCACGCATTTGCGGCACCGCGCCGAGCAGCTTGGGGCGCGCTGGGTGGCGACAGGTCATTATGCCACAGTGCAGCAACATGCTGACGGACGGTATTATATCCAGCGAGGCCGCGATACGGATAAAGACCAGTCCTATTTCCTTTTCGACCTCACCCAGGAGCAGCTCCGCCAGACGCTGCTGCCATTGGGCGGTTACCGGAAGGATGAGGTCCGGCAGATCGCGGCACGCCGCGGGCTGAACGTGGCAGAGAAGCCGGAGAGTCAAGAGATCTGTTTTATTCCTGACGGAGACTATCGCGCCTTTTTACGCACACGGCTGCATCCCGATGCTGCACTTCCGGGTCCGATGGTGACGACGGCTGGCAACGTGTTGGGCGAGCACCAGGGGCTGCCGTTCTATACCGTGGGCCAACGCCGTGGATTGGGCATTGCTGCTGGGCAACCGTTGTACGTCACCGGCATGCAACTGGAGAGCAACACCTTAGTGGTAGGAACACGCCAGGAGGCGTTGGCTGAAACGTGCCGTATCGAACGGCTGAACTGGTTATGTCTACCACCGGCCGAGGCGTTCCGCACGACTGTGCAAATTCGTTATCGCCACCAGCCGGTATCGGCGACTGTACATCCTACGGCGGCAGATCGGGCACGGATCGTCTTTCACGAGCCACAATTTGCTGTGACCCCAGGGCAAGCCGCGGTATTTTACGATGGAAAGACGGTCGTTGGGGGGGGATGGATCAGTCGAGCAACGGCATCGTAGCTGTACAGCGCAGGAGGAGAAGGGAAGCCATGGCGCCCGAGGAACGCGAGGAAGAACAGGCCGAACAAGGCTTTACGATATCGGACAAGCGCCTCTTCACCGCAGAAGGCGAGCGGCGAGTGGGAGAGGATCGCCCGGAACCGGAGCGGACACCGCCTCCGCCGCCGCGGCAGGAGACGCCTCCGGTACAGGAGCCTCAGACGGATGCGGAGAGAGCATATGCTCAGTCTGAGGGCGAGACCGCATCACAGCAGGAGATGCCCCCAGCCGATTTTGGCACGTATGTCGTCATGCTGGCCAATACGGTGATGATGTTGTTGGGCCAGGTGCCGGATCCCATGACACAACAACGGCGTCTGGATTTGCCACAGGCGAAGCATACCATTGATATCCTTATGATGTTACGCGACAAAACGCAGGGGAACGTGACGGCGGACGAAGCGCAACTCCTGGAAGAAGTGTTACCACAGTTGCAGATGGCGTATGTTTCCGTCAGCAGGCAAGCGGGGTGAGTTCCGGACGCCGCCTTTCCCTTGTTCTCAGGCGGTGTTACACTCTTACACAATGACGGGTCGTACGGGAATGGCATGAAGTGAAGCTCTAACTGCTGGTCGTGTCAACGGTTGACCCAACACATGAGGGGGTTTTGTCATGAGGGGAGCGGTCT